>JBEPXC010000215.1:0-6438 GCA_041642035.1 Sphingobacteriia bacterium | reverse complement strand
GAGAGGAGTTGTTTGGACCGGTAGCCTCTGTTTTTGAGGTGAAGGACGATAAAGAAGCCATCCTGATCGCCAACGATACCGATTATGGACTGGGCGCATCGGTTTGGTCGGGAAATATGGAGAGAGCACGCAAAATGGCCGATAAGGTAGAAGCTGGTTTTGTGTGCATCAATGAAGAGGTACACTCCAAACCGCAACTTCCCTTTGGAGGCGTAAAGAAATCAGGGTTGGGCCGCGAAATGGCCGGTGAAGGCATCAGAGAGTTCACCAATAAGAAATCGCTCTGGTATCCAATGGGTGATGAGTGATGGGTTGGAAGCTCGAAGCTGGAAGTTTGAAGTGAAGACTTTCCATTCCCGAAAAAATATTCGGGATGTAAACGTCGGGAATCAAAGCGAAGGGTGTAATCCTGAAAACAAAGCTTTTGGCGGCTCCAAAGGATTTCTCCCTGCGGTCGAAATGACAGGTTCCGCTATTATAAAAGAAGAGGAATAAGATCTGGCGGCTCCGCCGCCAGATCTTATTCCTCTTAGAAAACCTCATCGCGAGGTGTCATTTCGACCGCAGGGAGAAACCTATGAACCAGCTCCCCAAAGTAACGCTATTCAGAATCCGGAAATCAGCGCAAATCAGCGTCATCTGCGTCCCCTTTCACTTTTCACTTTCCCGGAAACTCCCTCTTATAATAATCCAGCAATGATTCTTCAAAGGCCTCTTCTACGGGCTTATCGGTATCAAACTCGGGGGCATGCTTTATGGTTTCGGTATCGGTATCGATAACTACTTCTTTAGACACATAGCTGATTTCCTTGAGCCAATTGACTAAAAGGATGACTTTTTTGCTCCAGGGCCGCCAGTTGCTGGTATCTATAATAAGATAAATCAGCTGCCAGTCGGCATCGTCGACAATAATATCTTCTAAATGTCCCAGGTTGCCATCGTTGGCCAAAATATGATAACCCTCTACCTCCTTGAAACTTCTCAGGCTGGTATGCAGGTTTTCTTCATCAATTCTTTTTGCCGGTGCCGTAATGGGTCGCGCGGGGTAGTACAAGCCTGTTTGCACAGGGGGCACATATGCGGCACCCCAATAGGCAGAATACCCATAATACTTCATAATCTCCTTTTCATACTCGCGCGATACGGTGGGTTTATCCTCCAGTCCCGGACTTTTCTCTATCTGATCTTTTGAAATCTTTAATGGAAAATGTTTATCCTCCCAAACCGGTACGGCAAGAGCATCCAGGGGCAATAACACCCTTTTATCCTTGAAAAAGCCACCAAAATCGGCATCAATATACCTTATCTTCCAGGTATCCTCATCAAATAGAAAATCTCTTACTTTCCCTTTCAGGCCATCAGTGGTTTCAATATCAAATTTCTTAAGATGATCTAATCTGTGTTTCATTTTAGTATATTTTTTTAGGTTAAGTTGATTGAAGGTCGTTGATATGTATATTATCAACAGGTTTAAAATTCCTCGTCTTCATGGTGTATCTCTTTATGACAATCCATCCAAAAACACAAGGGGCAGGCCACAACAATGCATTGTGCACCAAGTATTTATCTTCGTGGTCCGCGGAAGATGGCCCCTGCATTTTTAAAGGCGTTATCAAAGGAGCGAAGGTTATTGTAGATGTTATTTTCCAACTCTTTCATCCGGTCCTCGTCGTTGGTAAGATCGTCTTCCAACTGATTGTATTGCAACTGCAAAGAATCACGGATTTTATTCATCTCAAACAATACCTTTTCGGCCTGTTGTTTAGTTTGCTCATCCGATTCGGCTGCCATCAAGGCCTTAAGTTCACTCCTTTTGGCATCTACATCAGCAATTCTTACAGCAATATCATCTAACAATTCTTTTTTTACGACTTTTTCCATATTGACTGAGTTTATGGGCCGACATCGAGGAAACAAACCATACGATGCCTGATCACCCCGGTTCATATTTTACCTGTTTTCAATCGTTTTGAATATTGTTATTCAGGATTGAAAACCATGCAATCATCACATATACAATTCAAAATTTATTCCATTAACAAGGCCTTAATCAGCAAACATAGGGGCACACACCAACAGGGCCTGGATCTGCATAACGCAAAATAGTTTACGATCATGTATATTATTACACAACTGCGGAAAAAATGCCACATATATAATGCAAAACGAAAACGCCCAGGGCCCACAATGCACATACACAAAGAGACGCACGTCAGTGCGCCTCGCGCATGGCAAAAACGCATGTCCGGGCGTAGAGACGCACGTTCGTGCGTCTCTACGTGGTGGTGGCATGTATTATCGGTAAATTACGACCGTTTTTTCTTTTTGTGGATGTGGGTGGCATGTCCGTAATACACCTCGGCGGCTTCCATGAGGGTTTCGGACAAGGTGGGATGCGGATGGATGGTTAATTCCAGGTCTTTAACCAGGCAGGCCATTTCGATGGCCAGGGTGGCTTCGGCTACCAGGCTGCCGGCCTCCTTACCCACAAATCCGGCTCCCAGGATTCGGTCTGTTTCGGGATCGATGATCAGTTTGGTAAGTCCGTTCTTCAAACCCAGGGTAACCGCTCTGCCCGATGCTGCCCAGGGAAATTTGGCCACCTCGATATTGATACCCTGTTCTTTGGCTTCGGTTTCGGTAAGGCCGGTCCATGCAATCTCGGGATCGGTAAATACCACCGCGGGGATGGCTTTGGGCTCATAGGCGGTTTTATGCCCTGCGATATGCTCGGCTGCTATTCGTCCTTCATGAGAGGCTTTGTGCGCCAGCATGGGCTGTCCAGCCACATCGCCTATAGCATAAATATGCTTTACCTGGGTGCGTCTCATCAGGTCGACTTTTATAAAACCTTTCTCATCGGTTTCTATGCCTACCTTCTCCAGGCCAATATTACTGGTATTGGGTTTTGCACCGATGGCAACGAGCACCTTGTCGAAGCTTTGCTTTTTCTTTTCTCCATCTTTGGTCTCGAATTCAACATCCAGTCTTTTTCCTTTTTTGGTAACCCCGACAACCCGGGTGTTGAACATAATCTCCTGCATCAGATCCTTTCGTTCTTTCTTAAAGACATCACGTAAGTCCTGATCCAGGCCGGGCAGTATATCGGAGGTAAACTCAGCAATGGTGATCTCGGAGCCCAGTGATTTGTATATAACACTCATCTCCAGCCCTATGTATCCGGCACCTACTACCAGCAGACTTTTGGGCACATCCTTCAGCTCGAGCGACATCTCAGCATTCATCACCTGCTCGTCAAAACTAATACCGGGCAGCGAAGCTGAGGTTGCTCCGGTGGCAATGATGAGGTGTTCGAACTGTATTTCCTGCTTTTCACCCTCAACAGGAGTAAACTCCAGGGTGTTTTCGCCGGTGATGATGGCTGTGCCGCGCAAATGCTCCACTTTACGTGCTTTTGCCAGCTGCCCCAGGCCTCCGGTAAGCTGTTTTACCACCGATTGTTTCCACGAGCGTACCTTTTCAATATCTACCTTTACCCCCGTAAAGGTGAGCCCCCAATCGGCAGCCTTTGCCGATTCGTCTTTAACGGCAGCCAGGTGCAACAGGGCTTTGGTGGGTATGCATCCATGAAACAGGCATACCCCTCCGGGATCGGGTTTGGGATCTATCATCGTAACATTGAGATCGAGATTGGCAGCCTGGAAGGCCGCAGCATAGCCACCAGGACCGGCTCCCAATACGACAACTTGTTTTTTTTCTGACATGGGTATATCTTTTATAATGATTGACTAATTTAAAACATGGTCAGCAAAGGGTTTTGCATAGCATCGCACAGCCACCGCAGGAATCGCGCACCATCGGCACCATCAATAATGCGATGGTCGTAAGAGAGCGAAAGAGGAAGCATCAGCCTGGGCTTAAATTCACCATCTATAAACACGGGTTCCATCTGCGAGCGCGACACACCCAGAATAGCCACATTGGGCCGGTACACGATGGGGGTGAAATTGGTTCCTCCTATGCCCCCCAGGTTGGAAATGGCAAAATTGCCTCCCTGCAGCTCATCGGGCTTGATCTTTTTGTTTCGTGAGCGTTCGGCGATATCATTGAGCTCGAGAGAAAGTTCGGTAATGGTTTTCTTATCCACATCGCGTATCACAGGCACCAGTAAGCCCCGGTCTGTATCAACAGCCACACCTATATTCACATAATCCTTGTAGATAATTTCTTCATTTTGCATATCTACACTGGCATTGAAACGAGGGAAGGTTTTTAAAGCTGTGGCAGTAAGCTTCAGTAAGATGGCTGTAAAGGTCAGTTTGGCACCTTTCTTTTCCAGAACCTTCGAATAATCCTTTCTGAATTGCTCCAGCTGGGTTACATCGGCTTTATCGAACTGAAAGACATGAGGAATGGTCTGCCATGAGGCAGACAGCGTATGGGCCGTAATTTTGCGTATGGTATCCATTTTTTCGCGCCGTATGTTGCCATACTTCGAAAAATCGGGCAAACGGTAATCGTCGGCTATCGCTCCTCCGGAAGTTTTGCTTTGCAGAAGCGATTTTGCCTGTGCCTTCACATCGCTTTCGGTAACACGCTGCCCGGGGCCGGTACCTTTGACCTGCACCAGATCAACGCCAATCTCCCTTGCCAACCTTCTCACCGAAGGAGAAGCGGGAACATGAGCAGCCGAGATATGATCGGTCTCCTCTTCTGTTGTTTCCATCGGGGGCATCTCTTTCCTGTCCACAGCCGGCCTCTTTTCAGTTTCCATGTCGCCCTGTTTCTTGCTCTCGTATGTCGGCTCCTTCTCTTCCTGTTTAGATTTTTTCTCCTCTTCCTGTTGCTCTTCTTCTTGCTGGCCTTTTTCTTTATCAGCAGGTTTTTCATCCTCCTCTTTGGGCTCTTTCTTCTTACCCGACTCTGGTGCGTCTGCCGAATCATCGATAACAAACATGACCTGTCCTACTTTAACTTCATCTCCAATACTTACCTTTATTTGCTTTACCACACCCGACACCTCCGAAGGCAACTCGAAACTGGCCTTGTCGCTTTCCATCTCTGCCAGTACATCATCTGTATTTATGCTGTCTCCTTCCGAAACAAGAATATCCAATACCACAGCTGTAGTAACATTATCGGCAATTTCCGGTAATTTAATTTCTTTGCTCATATCTGAATGGTTTTATATATCCGTTGGATTAGGTTTTTCACTATCAATTTTAAATTGTTTTTTGGCTTTAACCACCACTTTCTTGTCGATCTTACCCTGGCTAAAGAGGCTGTGCAAGCTTGCATAGGCAATATGCCTGTCGTCTACTTCGAAGTAATCTCTTAAGGCCCTGCGGTTGTCACTGCGACCAAAACCATCGGTACCCAATACAGTAAGTACTCCCGGGAACCAACGGCACACCGTCATGGGGATAGCCTTTACATAATCATGGGCAGCCAGGCAGAGCCCTTCGTCGCCTTCAAGGCACTGTTCAATATAGGTCAGGCGTGCTGACTTCTCGGGATTGAGGCGATTCCAGCGGTCGGTTTCGCGGGCTTGCTCGTAAAGCTCTTTATAGCTGGTAACACTCCACACATCAACCACCACATCATAGTCTTTCTCCAACATATCGGCGGCCCTGAGCGCTTCATTAAGAATGGCTCCGCTGCCGAAAAGATGTACTTTCTCTCCTTTCTTCTTATCTGACTTTCTGAATTTATACATCCCTTTGAGAATTCCTTCTTCAACGCCCTCAGGCATTTTAGGCATTTTATATTTCTCGTTGAGCACGGTGATGTAATACATGATATCTTCCTGGTCAACAAACATTCTTTTCATGCCATCTTTTACAATAACAGCCACTTCGTAGGCAAAGGCCGGATCATAGGCTTTTATTCCCGGTACTACCATGGCCTGTAGATGAGAATGTCCATCCTGATGTTGCAAACCTTCTCCTGCCAGAGTAGTACGCCCTGAGGTACCGCCGATTAGAAAACCACGGGTACGCATATCAGCTGCGGCCCAAATAAGATCCCCAATACGCTGGAAACCGAACATAGAGTAATAGATAAACATAGGGATCATGTTCACCCCATGGGTAGAATAAGAAGTACCGGCAGCAATAAAAGAAGACATGCAACCGGCCTCGGTAATACCCTCTTCAAGGATGGCTCCGTCGGTAGCTTCTTTATAATATAATAGCGAATCCCTGTCGACCGGGTCATAGTTTTGTCCTACATGAGAATAGATCCCAAATCGGCGGAATAGGGCATCCATGCCAAAGGTGCGCGATTCATCGGGTACAATGGGCACGATGAGTTTCCCCATATTTTTGTCGGCCATCATTTTGGCCATAAGGTTTACGATCGACATGGTAGTAGCCAGCTCACGATCGCCTGAGCCTTCCAGCAATTCGTCGTACACCTTGTCATCGGGTAGGTTAATGGGAGGTGCCGATGAATTTCGTTTAGGAATAAAGCCACCCA
>JBEPXC010000214.1:0-6465 GCA_041642035.1 Sphingobacteriia bacterium | reverse complement strand
GACCTATAGTGACAATGCTTCTTATCTCGTATACAACCCTGTCAGTACTTCGGATCCGTTTGCCGACTGGGAGAAAAATATGTACCAGGGAGAAGCCAGATCTATGGGCCTGGAGTTGATGATTCACCGAAAAACGGGTCGCCTGAGCGGATGGATTGCCTACACGCTTTCTGATGCCCAAAACAGGTTCAGTGAGATTAACGATGGCAAGTGGTATAAGGCGTCTTTTCATCGATTGCACGATATCTCTCTTGTCTTGTCATACGATCTGAATAAAAGGATAACCTTCGGGGCCACCTGGGTTTACAATAGTGGCAGACTCGTAACCCTTCCCACTCACTCCTCCTGGGCCTATTCTCCGACCACGGAACAGGAATTTCCATTTGACATCCAGGAATCGCATTTCGCGGTAGATTATTATACCGAAAGAAACAACTGGAAAAGCAAGGATTATCATAGGCTTGACCTGGGTTTTCAGTTTAAGAAACAAAAAAAATATGGCCTGAGAACCTGGGAAATAGGAGTTTACAATGCCTACAACAGGATGAACCCCTTCCAGTACAGCATAAAGACTGAATACAAAACAGGGAAAAGGAGATTAAAGCAACGGACAATTTTACCTATAATGCCATCCATTACATACCAATATAAGTTTTAACCGATGAAGTATAACCTTTACCTATTGCTGCTGTTCGTGTTGGGGTGGACATCCTGCTCTAAACTAATTGATGATGTGGACATACCCATAAAGGAGGCAAAGCTGGTGGTACATGGATTTATCCATCCCGGAGCAGACACTCTTGAGGTTAGGGTTGAAAAAACACAAGCTGTTTTTGCCACCGATTTTGATCCCAATGATCTGGTTGTTAAAGATGCACGGGTGTATATTACCACTGAAACCGGAGAAAAGCATCAGTTGAATTACTGCGATATGAGCAAGAAATATCTCATCACCTCAGCCTTATTGCCTGTTGTGGAGGGTGATAGCTACAGCCTGCTGGTTGAACACGATAAATTCCCGACTGCCCGGGCATCGGTTACTGTTCCTTATGTAAATACTGCTTTTGAGATAGTTAAAATTGATTCTGTATTTTATTCCTATAAAAAAACTTACGAAATAGTTGCCAGTATTTCAGATACTCCCAATATAGAGAACTATTACATTCTATTTGGTTATATACATGGGGTGCAATATGAAGAAGATGAAAATGGTGAAATAAAGGAAGAAGTGATTACCCAACGGATTTTCCAGTGGGATGAGTGGATATCGGATCAAAAAGCCGATGGACTCAATTATGTACGCCGGGGAGAAGTAAACTATGCCCTGGAGAATATGCCCAAAGGCTTGCATTTTAAGCTTTTCTGTATAGACGAACATTTCTATCGCTACAGAGATGCCATTTTGGCCATCGATAACCTGGCGGATAATGCTTTTGCTACCCCTGTAAGCATGTATAGCAATATTGAGAATGGTTTTGGAGTTTTTTCTGCCTATTCTGTTTTGGCGGTTGACGTGAATATGGTTAAGCAGTAAAGAGAATAATTGCTGCAGTATGTTTAGAGCAAATCATATATTGCATGAAAAAGCATTTAATTCTTATTCTTGTTTTGTTTACATTCTCCTGCCGTGATTTGGTTGAGAATATGCCCTTCCCTTCAGCACCCCGGCCTGTACTCAACAGCCTGATTAAAGCAGGGAAACCCATTTCTGTGCATGTTTCATTGACATCCGCAATGGATACCCTACAATTGACTGGTATGAGTGAGGCCATCGTTGAGCTATTTGTGGATGATGAATTTGCAGAGATTTTATATCCTGAAGAAGGGGGATGGTTTATTTCTTCTTTAGTAGCACAAGCCGGAAAAACATATTCTTTACGGGTGCAGATACCAGGTTATGAAATGATATCGGCCCGCACCACCATACCCAAGCCTTCTGCGTTGCTTGGCATCCATCATATTGCCATTGCCGGTAAGGAAGAACAGGGAGAAACCTATCCCGCTGTTCACTTTACTTTTGAAAACAACCCTGATGAGGAACTCTTTTTTGAAGTGTATATATCCAGCTTAGGTGATTTAAGAACTATAATCGATCCGGTTTTACTTAAAGAGGGAATCCCTATACTTCTATTCAGTAACCAGATGATACCAGAAGACCAGTATACCATGAGAGTGAATTATACCACAGGATCGCATTCATACCATAACGGCCGATGGATAACCGAATTATATACGTTTGTTATTGAACTACGCACAGTATCCAAGGATTATTATCATTTTGCACGACAGAAATATTTGTATGAAACCGGCAGGTTTCCAGAATTTGGTCTGGGAGCCAACACTTCTTTCCCGCTTTATTCCAATGTGGAGGGTGGCTATGGCATTGTTGCCGGTTTTTCAAGCGTTGTATCCGACACCATTTATCCATCCTACTGAGCATGAAAAAGCTATTGGTCTTCAAATCCTTTTTAGCTTTGCTTCTGATGGCTGGCTTTTCAGTTCAGGCTCAGCAGCGTGTATCAGGATTTATAACTGACGCTGTCAGTGGCGAACGTTTGATTGGTGCTAGTGTATCGTTTCGGAAAGGAGTAGTTACTGCTGATAACAACGGATATTTCATGTTTTTTCTACCAGCATCCGACACCATAACAGTCTCGTATGTTGGATATACCCCGATTCGACTCTGGATTAGCAGCAACAGAGATACAATTTTAAAAGTTGCATTAAACCCGGGCCGCGAGCTGGATGAAGTACAAATTACAGCTTCTCCTCTTACCAGAAATAATGTGGCAAGACTGAGCATTTCTGAATTACAATCGCTTCCTTCACTCAGTGGCAAGCCCGATGTAATGCGGGCCCTGCAATTGTTACCGGGGATCATGTCGCAAAGCGAAGGATCGAGCCTTATGCTGGTAAGAGGCGGCAATCCGGGCGAAAACATGTATCTTTTCGATAATGTACCCATCATTTATGTAAATCATTTTGGGGGATTTATGTCGGTCTTCAATCCGGATATCATCAACAGTCTGGATGTTTATAAGGGAAATTTCCCTTCCCGTTATGGAGGTAAGCTTTCGTCAATCGTAAACATTAGCCAGCGTGAAGGCAACAAATCTGCTTTTGAAGGATCATACCATATTGGCATTACCGATGTATCACTTTCTCTTGAAGGTCCTTTGCGCCATGACATGAGCATCATTTTTACAGGGCGTAAAACCTTGTTTGATCTCCTTTTTCTCGCTGCTTCATCTTTATCGGATGGTAATAGTGCAAATGTTTTTTATGGTTTTCATGATATCAATACCAAACTAAGCTGGAAACCCAACAACCGAAACAGCCTGCACCTGAACCTTTTTCAAGGAGATGACTATTACAATTTTAACAATAAAAAATCGAAGGAAAACCCTGATGATCGAAGCAACATGACGTATATCTGGGGCAACTGGATGATTTCTGGTGGATGGAAATACCTGGCTTCTTCCCTATTGTTTTCAGAAAGCAATATTTCGTATACCCGCTACCGGAACAAGGAAAATCAATCCCTCTCATATAAAAACGATGATGACCTTGTACAACAAAATTTAAAATACATATCGTCGGTTGACATGTTGTCAGCGGTTTCAAACTGGAAGTATCAGGCAATGGTTGGTTGGAACATTAATTTTGGACTGAATTCCAACCTTTCGATAATGTTACCGGTTTATTCAGAACTGCCACATCAACCGCAACAAATCAAATTTGAAACCATCCCAACCCTAGAGAATGCCCTTTACCTGGAAAACCACCTTAGACTCCCATTTGCAACAGAGCTTGTGGCAAGAATTAGGGGCGTACATTTTAACAATGGCAATTATAGCAGCATCAGGCCCGAACCCCGGATTTCGTTGCTAAAGAATATTGGATCCAACAACCAACTCAACCTGGGATATATGCAGGTAAACCAGTTTTCACATCTGCTGTTTACGCCCGGTTCATTGTTTAGCAATGAAGTGTGGATACCCGCTGAAAAAAGCATACTCCCTTCACGCTCTAACCAATATACCATAGGATGGGTGGGAAGCTTTGCCAATGGCAGGTACCAGTCAGAAGTGAACATATATTATAAGGATCTAAACGATCTGGCAACTTACAAGGAAGGCTTTACCCATCTAAGAGCAGATGAAAACTGGCGGTCAAAAATTGAAAGTGGAGGAAAGGGAGAAGCATGGGGAATGGAGATTATGCTACGCAAAACCAGCGGGAAATACACTGGCTTTGCAAGTTACACATACAATAAAGCAACGAGGGCATTCCCAAATATCAATAATGGAAAAACATTTCCTTTCGAATTCGACAGGCCACATTCCATATCATTGGCCTTAAGTCATCATTTCAGCAAACGCTCATCCATCAATGTCACCTGGGTTTTTCAATCCGGATTACCTTATACCCCGGTGCTTGCGCGACAATTAACACCTTCGCTGGAATATGAAGATAATGAACTGCCCTATCTCTATGAAACCTTTATTTATGGAGAGCGAAACAGTGCCCGCATGAAGCATTATCACCGCCTGGATGTAAGCTATACCATCAACCAGTTTAATGAAGATAACAAGCTGCGTTCTGTTTGGTCCCTGGGGCTATATAATGCTTACAACCGGAAAAATCCCGTCTTTTATTATTATAGTACTGACGATATGAGTGGCTTTTCAAATCCTGACACTCCCGGATTGGAATACCAACCCTCTAAAATGTATCAGCTTGCTTTGTTCCCGGTTATACCAACGGTTTCCTACAAATATTACATGGGCCGAAGAAATAAATCTCAAAGAAAATCACTTAAAGAAAGAATTCAAAACCTGCTTTATCATGACTAGAAAAAAAGTGTTTTATAAAACTGCCATCACCGTAATTTTTCTGTTTTTGGCTGTTTCATCTATGGCGCAAGACTCCTATCTGAAAAACCGATGGAATTTAAAGCTTTCGGGAGCCCCACAATTGACCATCAATAACCGACGCCATAACGCATTTCTAATGGCTGAAGCCAACTATGGCTTTTTCAATAACATTGAAGTGGGTTTGGCATTGGGTTTTGAAAACACCAGAGTGGCCAGACTTAAACCTAATGCTTCTAATCCCCCCATCATGACAGATTATTTCTCTGAGGACTATATTTCACCACTATATCATTTGAACCTCAATTATCATTTAATACCATACGTGATCAAGGAGAAGAATCCACGCTTCGATTTGTATATTTCCGGACGATTAGGGGGTGCTTATATTAATAGTAATTTGACGGGTCAAGATGTATCCTGGAATTATTATCTGGGAGGTGGCTTTGCCTGGTATATAACACGGCATATCGGAGTACATACTGAGTATGGCAAGCAGTGGCTTTTCAAGGGAAAAAGTTATGATATGGCTGGTTTCAGATTTGGGGTGGCAGTGAAGTTTTAGATCTATAAAGAAGAAGGATTCATGTTATTCAATATTAATAGCCCCGGAATGCTTTCCGTGACTTATATGATGTTCAGTCTGGGCTGACCGGTCGCAGACTTGTTCCAGCTCTAAAGTAACATTTGTAGATTGTAATTTTCCTGGATAATAATGTGTAAAAAGGAAAAACAAAAAATTAACATTTAACACCCCCTGTCCACCCTCTACTATTTACCTTTTTTACCATGGAAACTATTTATAATTCTACCAGGAAAACATTTGATTATATAATTAAATTTTCGTATATTTGTTAAATAAGAACCCTCCTTACAAGAGATATTCGGAGTAACAACCTTAATTTATTTAACGCCATGAGAAGCCTGTTATCATTTTTGTTCGCTTTCCTGTTATCGTGGGTAGCCCTTTATGCACAAACAACAGATCGCACCGAAACGGTTATAGAAGTTGGTGATAGCATTCAAAAATCACTCACAGCCAAAAGTACCCATACCTACACCATCGAGCTTGCGGAGGGCCAGTTCGTATTTGGGTATGTGCTCCAGCAATCCTTAGATGTAGTAGTGACCATTCTCAACCCCGAAAACGAGGAGATTGCCAGGTTTGACGGACCTCCGCGTGGAAGGGAACCCTTTCAGTTTGAAAGCAAATCGGAAGGTGTTTATCGGATTGAGGTAGCTCCTTTTGAAGAGCAGGAAGGCGACTATACCATCCAGGTTACCCTGGCTGAGCCCATTGCCCGGGAGCCCGAAAAACGTGTAAATCAGTTGATGATAACTCATACCGGAAATGATGTTCCCGGTGCTGCGGTAATGGTCATTAAGGAAGGAGATATCCATTTTCTGAAGTATTATGGGATGAGCAATTTAACCTACCACATCCCCATGAATGAAAACACCCTGCATAACATCGGTTCTACCTCCAAACAGTTTCTTACCTTCGGACTATTGTTGCTGCAGGAAAAAGGCAAGCTCTCCATGGATGATGACGTGCGCAAATACATCCCTGAACTTCCCGAATTTGAACACA
>JBEPXC010000213.1:0-6495 GCA_041642035.1 Sphingobacteriia bacterium | reverse complement strand
TTCAGCACCACGGCTCCTGCCCCATCGGCAAAAATTGAATATCCGAAAGCATCATCCGGCCGAATAAAAGCGGGCATATTGTATACTCCGATAACCAGGGCATAGTTAATGGAAGAATCGGTTGCCATTATGCGCGCCGCATTGTCGAGCGCAATAGTGAAGCTGGCACAACTGGCACTTACATCAAAAGTGGATGTCCAGCTCTCTGCTCCCTGAATGCGACCCTGCACCAGTATAGATGTGGCCGGGGTGATAAATTCAGGGGTGTCGGTAGCAACAATAATTAATCCTACCTCCGAAGCATCAATCCCTGCTGATTCAATGGCGTGCAATCCTGCTTTGGTTGCAAAATCAGCTGTAGTTTCCTCTATGCCTCGCAAATGCGCAATATGGCGATGGTATATTCCAAGCTTTTTCTCCAGCTTTTCGCTATCGAAATCTATCCCGGCCAGGGCCTTAAGCTCCTGATTGTCGATGGCTTTTCCTGGGGCATAAACTCCTGTGCTAATAATTTCAATGGGTAACATGCTTTCTGTTTTTACGATAAAAGAGGTTGACAACAATCCATGGATTTAAACTTCTCAAAGATATCCCATCTTCTCAGCCTTCTCTGTGAGCTCAGACCTAAATTTAGGATCGGCAATACCTATCAGGGCAAGGGTTCGCTCCTTAACAGTCAATCCTGTCAAACGCGCAATACCATGTTCTGTTACCACATAATCGGTATTGCTTCGGTGAAGGGTAACGGCGGTTCCTTCAGGCAAGGTTGGAAGAATGGTAGAGAGTTGCCCTCCCCGTGCTGTCGAACGACAGGCAATAATTGACTTTCCTTTTCCATCGAATCCTTCTACCGCACCAACGGCTGTATCCGTTTGCCCTCCTGTACCTGAGTATTGGTTGATACCTATGGATTCGCTGGCCACCTGTCCTGTAAAATCAATCATCAGGCAGGTATTAATGGAAACCATTTTACTGTTTTGTTTGATGGTACAGGGATCGTTGACATAACTGCCACGCAGAAACTCTATTGCAGGATTGTTATCGAGCCAGTGGTACATCTTTTCTGATCCCATAGCAAAGGTACAGATCGATTTGCCCTTGTGCAGACTCTTTTTCTTGTTGGTAATGACCCCTTTTTCAAAAAGCTCAACCATCGAATCAACAAACATCTCTGTATGAATTCCCAGATCTTTCTTACCCAGAAGTGAGAGGGCGGCTGCATTGGGTATTTCTCCGATTCCAAGCTGCAGGGTCGATCCGTCTTCTACCAGTGAAGCAATATGTTCACCAATTCGCAAAGCCACTTCGTCAGGTTCAACCATTGGCAGCGTTGGAGGAACCTGTGAGTGCTCAACGAAAAAATCTATATCCGAAACATGCACCTGGGTATCACCCAGGGTCCGCGGCAGTTTATCGTTAACTTCCAGTACGCATATCTGTGCAGCTTCCAGAATATCCTTTTCATAGGTTATGCCCAATGAAAGGGATACATAACCTTTGTCGTCGGGAGGTGTACAGGTGCCGAAGAACATGTGTGGTTTGCGCACCTTCAACCTGTCGGTTGCAGCCCTGTGAAGCATGTTGGGCACGAAAGTAACTGTCCCTGTACCTTCTTTAATAGCCTGTCGCGAACCAGGTGCATGAAACCAGCTGCACAACTCAAAATGTCCTTTCATCTCGGGCTTCATATAAAAATCGTATGGCTTGAGGGTAAGAACCGAAAAAACCTGCACATTCTCTACATGATCTTTTGCCAGGTGAAATTTCGACATACACCCTTGTGGTTCGGATGCGCACTGTGCAACAATTACATCGGTATTGCTTTTCATCATCATCACCGCTTCTTCAATGGTGATGCGTTTTGAATTGTAGATATCAAGCGGGTTCGTCATATTGTTAATGTTTATTGTTACTCAAAAAGTGAACGCTTAATCCTGCAATGGCTGAACTGACAATGGCCAGGGAAGCAGCAATAGCAGGATTGCGTATTGGCCCCTGTACGTATTTAGTGAAAAATCCCAGGTTCAGATCCCATGCTTCTACCATCATCGGCAGGAAATAATAAATTCCAAAATGCACAATCAAAGCTGTAATGGATGCTGCCATGGCTGCCTTTAACCCCGCGTTTTTGCTAAATATACCCAACACTATGGGCATAAAAGCAATGGAAAAATAGGCATACACACCATTTTGTGCCAGGATGGCAACACTCAACTTGGGAAAAAGCAACTGGTCGCGGGCAATGAAAAATGAAACCACGGCAAGGACAATAATGGCAACTTTATTCAGATGCATATAGAGATTTTCATCGTTAATGCTGTTGCCGGCCAGGGGTCTTACAATATCTTCAGTAATGGTAGTGGAAAGGGATTGAATAAGCCCCTCCAGGGTGGATAGTCCGGCACTGATGAGGCCAAGTATTACAATCAGGCCTATTATTACAGAAAACCACCCGTCGGAGAAGATACTCACAACATACATAGGAATAATGTCATCTGTATTGAGGGCTTGTCCGCCGGAGGTAAGATCAGGAAATAATATCCGGGCATATAAACCCACAAACACCACAGAGAAAAACAACACCTGTGCTATTACCGCTGTAGTAAGAAATGTATTTACATCACTTTCGTTTTTCAGAAAGAGAGATTTTGTGATAATATGAGGCTGGCAGACCACAGCAACACCTATAACAATCTGGGCAAATATGATTTCGAAATAGTCTCTGAACAACAAGCTGTTGGGATTGGTGGTTTTTACCAGCACAGGATCTATTGCAGCAAGTTTTCCCATAAAACCCTGAATCCCTTCACGAAAATGTTCAAGCCCTGAAGTTAGCAGGATGACAGCCACGACAAGCATTACAAACGCCTGGATGGTATTGGTATACACCAGTGCGTTTGCCCCCCCAAACATCATATAGCCAAATACAAAAACAACGATAAAGGCAAGAATGTAAACCTGGTTAAGATTTAGGGCAGCAGACAGAACCTTTGCCAGTGCGACCAGAATCAGCACAATAAAGGTGATCAACAGGACAGAAAGAACACCCATAAAAAGAGAATACCCTTTGCTATTGTATCTTCGCCCCATCCATTGAGCGAGCGTTGTAGCTTTGGTGGCCTGCCCGTATTTCCTGAAGCTTTTAGTCAGGACTACAAGCGAAACCATTGATGCCAGCGGAAAGAATACGCCAAAAGAAAGCACCCCACTTATTCCGGATATGGCTATCAGGGCAGGATTAATGACGAAAGTGGCAGCACTGGTCATGGATACTGCCAGCGAAAGGCCGACAAAAGCGGGAGCAAAATTGAGACTCCCAAGGGCGTAATCGGTAATGTTCCTGGTTTTTAAGGCTCCCTTGATTACAAAATATAAGACAATGCCTGCATAAGCGATCAGCAGTATCCATGCCCCAAGTACTTGTTGTTGTGTCGCCATCGAAAATATTGAATTAAATGGTTATTCCACCATCCACACTAATTACAGCTCCATTGATATAAGCGGCTTCGTCGGATGCAAGATACGCATAAATCGAAGCAATTTCCTCAGGTTCGCCAAGACGACCCACAGGAACCTTCTCTTCCATGGATTTCAGTACATTCTCAGGCATTTTCTTCACCATATCAGTGGCAATAAACCCTGGTGCTACAGCATTTACGGTTATGCCCTTCCGTCCGAGTTCTCTCGACAATGTCTTAGTCATACCTATTACACCGGCTTTAGTGGCCACATAGTTTGTCTGTCCAAAATTACCATAAAGAGCCACCACGGAAGACGTATTAATGATGCGCCCATAATTCCTTTCCACCATGATCTGACTGATCACTTTGGCACAGTTGAACACTCCGGTTAAATTCACATCGATAACTTGTTGCCATTGCTCCGGGGTCATCTTTTTAATAGATGCATCACGGGTAATCCCGGCATTGTTTATCAGGATGTCAACCTGCCCGAAAACCTCAACAACTTTGGCTGCAGCAGCGTCTACCTCTGCAAAAGCTGCGGTGTTTACTTTCATAAAAAGAGCATTCCCTCCCGCTGCTTCAATTTCTTTCACGGTGGCCTCGCCCATTTCCTGGTTCATATCCCATAGTACAACCCGGGCTCCTTCGGCTGCGAACCGCACTGCACCTGCTTTTCCGATTCCTGCGGCACCGCCTGTAATAACAGCCACTTTGTTTTCTAATTTCTTCATCTTTTCGTGTTTATTTGGTGATGTTTCCTGTTATACTCTTTGGATTATCATTGTGGTACCCTGTCCGCCTCCGATGCATAGGGTTGCCAGGCCGGTTGTTGCGCCGCGCTTAGGCATTTCATATAAAAGGGTAGTAAGAATTCTTGCTCCGGAGGCCCCGATAGGATGTCCAAGTGCAATAGCTCCACCATTAACATTTACCTTAGATAAGTCATATTTCAGATCCCTTGCCACCGCCAACGACTGTGCAGCAAAAGCTTCATTAGATTCCACCAGGTCAATATCTTCCATGGTCATTTTGGCTTTAAGTAAAGCAGCCCTGCTGGCCGGCACAGGTCCATACCCCATGATTTTGGGGTCCAGAGCCGCATTTGCATAGGAAATGATTCGCGCCAAAGGTTTTACACCCAATTCGCGTGCCTTATCGGCCGACATCACCACAAGCATAGCCGCGCCATCATTAAGACCTGATGCATTGCCTGCCGTTACAGTACCCTCTTTTTTAAATGCCGGTCGCAATTTAGCAAGGCCTTCAATAGTTAAACCATGTTTGGGAAATTCATCGGTATCAAAAATCAGGGGATCGCCTTTACGTTGTGGGATTTCAACAGGAACAATTTCATCGTCGAACCTTCCTTCCTTCTGAGCTTTCTCAGCCCTATTCTGGCTATTAACAGCAAAGGCATCCTGTTCTTCACGACTTAGTTGCCATTGCTCTGCAATATTTTCGGCTGTTATCCCCATGTGAAAATGATTAAAAGCATCCGTCAAACCATCTTTGATCATGCTGTCGATGATTTCTCCATGTCCCATACGGAAACCGAAGCGGGCTTTCTCAAGCAGATAAGGTGCATTGGACATGCTTTCCGTTCCTCCGGCAAGTACCACTTCAGCATCTCCCAGCATAATAAATTGGGCTGCCATACTTACGGCTCTAAGCCCACTTCCACATAATTTGTTTATAGTCATGGCAGGACTGGTTTCGGGCACTCCGGCAAGAATGGAAACCTGCCGCGCAATGTTTTGCCCTAAGCCGGCAGACAATATATTACCAACAATGGTTTCGTCGACATCTGTAGGTTTTATCCCTGCCCGTCTAATGGCCTCTTTTGCGGCTATGACTCCCAGCTCGGTTGCCGAAAATCCTGCCAGTGCACCACCATAATTCCCTATGGCGGTTCTTACTGCGGATACGATTACTACTTCTCTCATATCTAAAATTTTTAATTGCTTCTTTTTGTCATGCAAACATCTGAATAAGCTTGCTCATTATTTCATTAATATATATCTTTACGGGGTTGACAAATGACTGGTTTGAGCATCGCATAATCAATTAATCCTTCATTATCTGCATATTACTTTTGCCATTCAAGGCATTGACCTACTAATTTCTAATCATGCACCACAAACTTTCCAAATTTTCGGATTACGCCAATGCATTGTATCCTCATGAACTGGATTTTCTTTTGGGAATACAAAAATTTGAACGGCCGGAGAACCTGAAAATTCTCAATCTTATTAATTACAACTCACGCAACCCTAGAAACATATTACCCTATGATGTTACGGTAGATAAGCGGCGTTACAGCTATATGAAAAATTGGATTGAAGCCAGCTTGGAAGAAAAAGATGTCGATCTGTTTTACAACTGGCTGATCAGCTTCGAGAAAAAG
Organism: Sphingobacteriia bacterium; assembly: GCA_041642035.1. Classification (GTDB taxonomy): domain Bacteria; phylum Bacteroidota; class Bacteroidia; order Bacteroidales; family UBA7960; genus SKVR01. Next base: position 627 of record JBEPXC010000213.1, on the reverse strand, counting down.
ATTCTTACAGACCTAATCCACCCGGATGAAGAGAAGGAGCTGCTAAAAAAGGCCCGGCAATTAGAGCCCACACACTATTACTTTATTCGCTTTTATGAACTTCTGAGATATTACCGGGATTACCTGTTAATTCGCAACCGAACCGATTCTTACATCACCATACAGCAATACCTGAAAAACAACCAAGGCTGCTACGAATCTGCCGTAGCTCTGAACACCAGGCTCAACCGGGCATCCGAAGATATCGTCGGACAATATTTCGACAGCCAAATAGAATCAAAACAATGGGAGGAATTTCTTAACAACGCTTTTTTTGACCAAGAGCTTGATGGATATACAAGATATCGTGCCGCTGTAAGACTTACCTACATGTATTATAATTACAGGGAATTTGCAAAATTACGTACAATATATGACGAGCTGGACAGGAGTTTTCAGACTGGTACGTTCTATTCTCGTCGCATATTGGCCAATTATTATGCAAACCGTGCCATGATGCACTCAAAACTCCTGGAACTGGAGGATGCAGAAAAATATGCATATCTCTCTATCAAACACGAAAACAGCGATTATATTTTTTACTTACTCAATCTTTGCGGTGTTTTACTGAAAAGCAGGAAAAACAAG
>JBEPXC010000212.1:0-6538 GCA_041642035.1 Sphingobacteriia bacterium | reverse complement strand
TTTATATTGGTTCTATGATAAGGTTAATGCTTCCAATGAGATTACCGTTATCAATCTTTGGGATATTTGGAGTAATAACCTTATATGTGATAAACTTGCTACTTATAGTTTCAATGACAATCAAACATCTGCGAGAAAAAGAAATTGAATATAAACCCTCATTCAAATTTCTACGATAAAAATGAAAAAGTACTATTACATAATAATAATGTGTATAACAGGACACAGCGGCCCGGCAGATTCCTCCCTGCGGTTGGAATGACGATTCGCAGGGAGGGCGAATGGGGGAGAGGTATCGTTAAGAAGCAGTAAAGCTAAATCTCAGGTAAAAAGAAGGATGAATCAACAAATGAATGCTCCCGGATATATCTACATAATGACCAATAAGAATCGAACCACCTTATATATTGGTGTTGCAAACGATTTATGCAGAAGGGTTTACGAACACAAGAATCACCTGATAAAGAACTCATTTACGGACAGATATAACCTGGAATACTGTATTTATTATGAAGAGTTTGTTTTTTTGGTCTGGCCATAAAAAGAGAAAAGGAAATAAAAAAATGGAGCAGGCAGAAGAAAGAAGAATTGATAAAAAAGAAAACCCCGGAATGGAAAGAGTTGGTTACCGATAAGGGCTTTGTAAGAGAAAAAGCAACCTTACTTCCTAAAAGAACACCAAATGGCCCGGCAGATTCCTCTCTCTATAAGGCATGGGGGTCATTCCGGCCGCAGGGAGGAATCTCATGGAATAGGAGAGATGTCGTGAAGAAGAAGAAAAGTTAAATTTCAGGTAAAAAGAAGGATGAATCAACAAATGATGAATTGCACTTAGGCCGGGATCTTAACCGGGAAAGGATTTAAGAACCCTGCCAGCATCATCAGCGGTATGCCTCGCAAAAAACAAGAATTTTAACAGCAGGTACAAACAAATGTATCGTATTTGTTTAAAAAAATTAAGTAATATTGCGTGTGCGGGAGATAAAAGGGAAGATGGGCACGACCCAGTCCCGCACGGACTTAAGGATCACGATTGATTGAAAAAAATAACATTATTGATTGATTAAACATGAACCTAAACAACAGAAAATGAAGAGGATAATAATTTTATTGGTCTTTACAACAATTCTGATTGTAAGATAATAAACCACACTTTATAAACTTAATATTCAATATTATGAGGCACATTTTAAGCGTTCTATTCTTTTTTGCCATCATAAGTGTTTTATTTACTGGCTGTAGCAACAACGCAAATGAAACAGCAGATACTACACCCGTATATATGCAGTGGCACACCATTACAATTTCTTTCCCGGGGCCTGAAACATCGGAATTGGCTGAAGAAAATCCATTTTTAAACTATCGATTAAGCGTTGAATTTAAAAACGAAGAAACCCAACAAACGATACGGGGATTTTATGCTGCTGATGGAAATGCTTCTGAAACGAGCTCAGATTCCGGTTCGATTTGGCAGGTACGTTTTACACCCCATAAAACAGGAAATTGGTCTTATGCCGCTAAACTTTACCATGGTGACAGCATCGCTTTAAGTGATGATCCCAATAAAGGAGAGCTAATTTCTATTTCCAATTCTACAGGCAATTTTATAGCTACTAAATCAGACAAAGAAGGAGATGATTTTCGTGCGCATGGCCCATTAGAAGCTGATAATGGATATTTTAAATTCAGGGGTACGAATAATTATTGGCTTAAGGTAGGAACAAACAGTCCGGAAAATCTATTGGCTTACATTGATTTTGATGGAACCTATCGCACCAAAGCTGAAGACAGGGAAGGAGAAGCTGCAGCACCCACTGATATTCATAGTTATGAACCCCATCTGAAAGACTGGAAAACAGGAGATCCTACATGGAAAAACGGAAAAGGAAAATCATTAATTGGAGCTATTAATTATCTCGCTTCAAAAGGAATGAACTCAGTCTATTTTTTGACGTTAAATATTTTGGGCGATGGAAAAGATGTATGGCCTTATGTGAGTCCCGATGATTTTACACGATTTGATGTGAGCAAACTGGATCAGTGGGAAATCGTATTTGAACATATGCAATCAAAAGGAATATTATTGCATATAGTGTTACAGGAAACTGAAAATGAAACCCTGCTCGATGATGGTGACACCGGGCCATTAAGAAAACTATATTATAATGAACTCATTGCCCGGTTTGGGCATCATCCGGCATTGTCATGGAACCTGGGTGAGGAGAACGGACCTACTCCCTGGGCTCCGGACAATCCTTACCAGAATGATGAGCAGCGAAAAGCAATGGCGAAATATATAAAAGAAAACGATCCGTATAAGCACCCGGTATTTTTACACACCTTACCAAACGAAGAACTTAGAAAAGATATTTTAAATGCACTATTGGGATACAAGTATTTGGATGGAATATCACTTCAACATGCCGAACGAGAGACAGCCGCCCAGGCAGTTTCTGATTTGAAGGTAAAATCTGATAGTGCAGGTCACGAATGGTTGGTAACTATGGATGAAATAGGCATGTGGTATGATGGTGCCATGACGGATACAGAAGACCCCAATCACTATACACTCAGACGTTACGTCCTTTGGGGAACATTATTATCTGGAGGAGCAGGTGTAGAATGGTATTTTGGAGCAAAACATCCTCATACCGACTTAACATCAGAAGACTGGCGCCAGAGAAACCGGCTTTGGGAAATCACAAACTACGCGAAAGTATTTTTTAATGCTTATTTGCCCTATTGGGAAATGCAACCCGAACATGACTTAGTGAACTCAAAAGAGGCGTATTGTTTGCGCAAGAAGGATGAGATTTATGCTATTTATTTGCCTGATTCTAAAGTCTATACCCTGAATTTAACTACTGCCAATGGTCGTTTTAGCGTACAATGGTTTAATCCCTTAAGCGGAAATGGATTGCAAACAGGTTCGGTGGAATCAATTAATGGGGGAGGGATTCATTCGTTAGGAAACCCTCCTGAAATTGAAAATAAGCTGCCCGAACAGGATTGGGTGGTATTGGTAAAACCGTTATAGCGGGCATTAAAATAAGTCAACATAGAAATTGTTATGAATATCCATCCATTGATAGGGAGATAAATCAAAGAAATACTCCATGATATAGCGTATCTCGCGCATTTACGTAATAATGCTTTTTGGAGCATAGTCACCTGCATTCATCACCTGTTCAAGCTGCGGTGCGGCTTTCATGGCATCGGGGTGAAGTTTTTTTTGTCTCCGCTCAATTCAAGTATACTCAAATGGGTAAAGTGGGAGAAAGGACTTTACAAAATGGCATCTTTGAGATGGTTAAAGACGAAGTACACGGAAGCACCTCTACTTTTTCTGCACTGAAAATTGGCATATCCGCAAAGTAGAGATACTTTTATGATTAAACAAGAAGAGCTGCATGAAGGGAGACTTTCACGTATGGTTCCGCGAGAACGTAAGGGTAATAATTAATAGTGCAAGGGATATTAATTATGCTTGTCGTGCTGTTTTTGTTCAAGGTGAAGTCCGATAAGATTTACTGTTTGAACAATAAAAGAAGCAACTCCTGCAATGGCAAGAGCATACACAAGCAGGTCGCCAAAGGGAATTAGATAGAAGAAAATAAGGGTTATAAGCACTACCCATACTCCCGCACACCATGGACAGGTAACAATAAACTCCAGGGTGCTGAAAAAGTAATATCTGTTTTGATTTTTGATTAAATCCCTGGCGAATTTGAAAATCTTTTCAAAAACAACAATTCTGGTTATCCTGTAGGAGGCAAGTATAACCAGAATAAGGTCCTGGGTTGAAATCTTCCTGATGTTGTGTCCGTTTTCCTTCATAATATAGCCAACCAGCATAATAAGACCAAAGAAGATAAATATTGACAGGAAATTCAAGAAATTCTGTTTTTGGTTGTTCATCAGATCGTTTTTTTTATATGCAATTAAATACTAAATATAGGGAAAAGGAATATTGTTCATTTTATGGTGAATAATCTCCTGCAATTATTAAACAACTAAATTAACGGAATAATTTGAATAAAAGTTCGGTTCTGCCGGGTTTCATAAATATGGGCCAATTTATAAACTTGCATGTATTTATGACTTAATGGCAGGTGAATTATAAGCGGCGAGGAAAAGACAGGAAAAGACCGGAAAAGACCGGAAGGGCATGACAAAATGTACTGACAAGGGGTGGAAAAGTCCGGAAAAATTGTCTAAGGATTAATTTTTGCCTTTAAGGGGGTAATAATCTGTATTGTAAGTACAAAAAAATACAGTTATCGTTCTTTATTGAAAAATCATCATCACTTTCATGTGAAATATCTTTGTGGATGTAATGATTAGCTCATTTTTTACAGACCATAGGCATTCACCAGGGAGTAACTCCAGGCCTGGATGGAGGATTATAAATTCGCAGGCTGAATGTTCTTTGACATCTTGGAAATAATATTTAAGCTTCAGGAGAAGAAGAGTGTAGCAATGGGCTCATTCTCTTCCCTGAACGGTGGATTGGTTTGCCTGCATTATGGGCCTTTTTAGGGTAAACCAGTTCATCATTCACAGTAAGCCTGATACAGACACAGCAAATGGGTGATGAGAGGTGGGCTACACCCAATAACCCTAACCCACTACTCATCACCTATTATTATTATTATTATTATTTACTTATGCTTGTCTATGCCATTAGGTTGAGCAGCTTGTCGTAATCTGCTTCGGTAAGTTTGTGGGGTGTGCCTGTTACTTTGTTTAAAATCATAGTTTTCTTCAACTTTTCCCTCACTTTGGGATCTTTAGCGTCAATGGCCACATCGCTAAGTCTGTGGGGGCTCTCCATTACCTTAAAGAAATATTCCAGTTTATAAATGGTATCCTCTATGGTGTTGGCCTCGAAGAGCGCTGTTCCCAGTTCCTGTATTCTTTCAGGGATTCTGTCCTTGTGGAGTTTTATCCAGGCCGGGTAGACTATAGAAAGAGAGGCTCCATGGGGCACATCATGTACTACGGATAAACAATGACCAATGCCATGCACTCCCCAGTCTCCTGATTTTTTGCCATACGTTGTCATGCCGTTGAGCGCACAGGTAGCGGCATACATGATACGTGCGCGCAAATCATAATTGTGAAGGTCGTCCAAAAGATCGGGTCCATATTTCATGGCTTCTTTAATAATGGAGACGATAAAACGGTCGGAGAGGCTTGCATCACCTTCACCGAACCAAACCTCCAGTGCATGAGCTATCAGGTCAACTACACCATAAGCCGTATAATTGCGTGGTACAGAAAAAGTAAACGATGGATCCAGAAAACTATGTTTGGGAAAGGCCAGGGGGTGGGCATATCCTATTTTTTGTTGTTTACAGGTATCCTGCACTACGGCCACGGGATTCATTTCGGTACCGGTGGCAGCAAGGGTAAGCACTGCTATAAGGGGGATGGATTCAGTGGGTTTATGCTTTGAGGTTACGATGTCCCAGGCAGGCCCTTCATATTTCAAGGCCAATGATATGATTTTAGCACTATCAATTACACTTCCTCCTCCCAGTGCGACGACTACTTCTATGCCTTTCTCTTTGCCCATAGCAACAGCTTTGTCTACATCTTCTATCACAGGGTTGGATTTGATTCCGGTATATTCATATACCTCCAGACCACTACCCAATAATCGTGTCATAACCTGATCGTAGACTCCGCTGGCTTTTACCGAGCCTTTGCCCATTATCAGCAAGGCCCTTTTGCCATAAGTAGCAGTTACTTCTCCAATCTTATCCGTAACTCCATCGCCAAAATGAAGTTTTACAGGGTTGTACATTACAAAATTTTCCATAATTGATCTTTTTATGCAAAAATAGCTATTTCTTAAAAGAAAGATCTAAAGGTTATTGTTTTTTTATTTACCGACGATACCTCGAAGAAGCCTAATGCTCCCTCACTGAGATTGGTGGGGATATTAGCCGGTGGGGCACCGGCAAAAGGATTGCCCGATAAATCGGTCTGAGAGAAGAAAATACTGTAGAAGGTAAAGTTTGCCCTTGAAATGCTTCTCATTTCAAGGGTAATGGCATCGCCGGTTCTAATGTTTTCATGGCTGATGTTTTGCACCGCCAGCGATACGTATTCTTCAAGATTTTCATCACTCACCAGGCTTTTTTGGGTAGGACGGCCTGTTCTTAGGGTGTCGTTTACATAGAGGTTGAACAGGTAGAAATTGTTTTTCTGGGGCAATTCGCGAAAGTGCACTGTGATATCATAAATGGTATCTGGGGTAAACCCTAGTTGAGAAAAAGGATTAATATCATAAGTCACCGAATCGATTTGAGGCAGGGGAGCCCATTGGCTAGATGCCTGGTAGATTTTTCCCTGATATTCTATGTTCAGCTCGAAGGTATTGTCTTTTAAATGATGGCTTATTGTATCATTAAAGTAATAACCTTTTAAGGTATCTGCGTCGGATTGGACAAAAGCAAACTTCCGTTCAGCTCCTTCGATCCATATTGTTGCTTCACTAGCAGGTTTGCCTTTGGATTCTTCATAATAGGAA
>JBEPXC010000211.1:0-6586 GCA_041642035.1 Sphingobacteriia bacterium | reverse complement strand
GAAAGGTAGAGCGATATGTTATGGTTGAAAAAAACGGACATACAGTTGATTCTGTCTATGTCAACACGTCGGATTACATAAATACAGGATTTCGTAGATCAACAAAAATGCACATTTGCAATTACGAGAATATTGATATTATAGTTCCCGGATGGAAGAGTTTGGGTAGGCAATTCCCGGATATTTATAGCCTGGAATATAATACACCTCATTCCCCTCTCAGAGGACTTGCGGATTCGGTTTTCTCTTTTAATAGTATTGAAGGCAACAGTTTCGTAAAATTGTCTTTGAGATATTTAAATGTTTATGGAATTTCAAATTGCAATCCACATTATAAACACCCATTATTGCAAACAAGACTTAACTCTACTATGATGAAGGGAGGGCAGTATTATCTGGAATTTTGGCTTTGGAAACCTATTAGCTACCCAGAAAATTATTCGTTGAACATAAGTTTTTCACTGGAGCCTGTAACTCTTGATAATTTTCATGAACATTTAGAAGAAATTATCCATGTAAAAGATTTCAATGATAGTATTATTCATCAATGGCAAAAAGTTACTCTTACATTTAAAGCACCAGAATTTGCCCGATACATGACCATAGGCTTCTTTAACATTCCAAAGGATTGGTCGGAAAGGAATTATATGAATCCCAATATATGGTGCTATGTGGATGGTTTTGTTTTAGTTGAGAAAGATTTTAACGAAACTGTTTTGACTAATTTTTACCCTTATTCATCGGATTCTACAGAAAGCCCACTATTGGATGACTCTAAAAAGATGGTGTTTAATCATCAAACAATAGAAGAGGAGACACCCATCGTCTTGGAGAATATTTATTTTGAAGTTGACTCATACATGTTGTTGCCCCAATCTCTTCCTGGATTGTTGGAATTGTTATCTTTTATGAAAGAACATCCTACTATAGTCATAAAGGTTGCCGGCCATACCGATGATACTGGTACTGAAGCTTACAACAAAGAACTGTCAGCCAAAAGAGCAGAGGCTGTTGTGCAGAAACTGATTGAAAAGGGTATAGAACCAAACCGTTTATCCTGGAAAGGATATGGTTCAACAATACCCGTTGCGGAAAATACAACCGATATCGGACGCGAAAAGAACAGGCGGGTGGAATTTATGTATACTTTTCAGGAGTGATTTATTATTAAACTATAAGCAGTGAACGGAAATCAAAGATTGGTATGCTTTGCAACCTCAACCTTAGCCTCAACGGGCGAGGTCGCCATCTTTTATAGAGAACCCCTTCCTTAACTGGTTGGGGTTTTTTGTTTGGGGGCTTTTTTGTGGGACTCCTGGGACTCGGGGGACCTAAGAGAGCCGGAAGCTGGAAAACCTTTTTCTCAACCTCAACCTTAACCTCAACCTTAATCTCTACCTCCACCTTCCGCCCAGGAAAGTTGTTTTCAAGGAACAAAGGACTACTACATCCCGTTTGTTCTGCTTTTTGTCCACTTGGTCGGTTTTTTCTTTAATGGTTTATTAGAATGTCGCAGATTTGTAGCCTAAACCATTAATTTTACCGCCATGAAAAAAGCTACTTCTAGTTTATTGTTTTTATGTTTTTTATTGTCTTTTAATCATCTGGCCAGCCAGGACCAGTTGCCGTCAAAAACCTGGCGTGTTATTGAGAGAACGCATACGTCTGATCATCGGAAATGGGAAAATGATGTGCAGGTTATGTTGCGCGGCAACTTTACCCCGCATGATTCTATCTTGGTAATTAATGCTTTGGAGGAGCTGAATCAGGTTACAGAAACCATCCGGATTGGTATGAGCCCATATGACAGGGGAAACCTGGAACTGTTCTTTATTGACAGTATGAATGCACGCGATTATGATGGTATAATCATACCCGACAAAAGCATATATTCTAATGTCAATGTCAGACGGAAAGCTGGTAAAACGATAGTTCGAACCGTTGATGTAGGCATTCGCATTAAAGAAATTCCTGATAGCATTCATCAACATTTCATCACCAGTATTCTTTCATACACTCTTTATCCTCTTTCAAACACTTTTTATCCCTTTAATCCTTATTATTTAATTGATTCGATTTTTAACTATAAAGAGTTACTGAAAGAAGTTTATTCAGCTGATTATGATGAAAAGTTGGCGCTGGTAAGTGAACAGGTCAAACGCATCTACTGGCCCCATTGGCTCCGGGATTATTCGCATGCACTTTTAATCTGGCCCCTGATACTGATTTTGTTTTTGTTTGCAGGGCTGTTTGTGGTGCTCTATCGTAAAGTGTTTATCAGGATAAAACATCCGTTTCTGCGGTTTAATGTGGGTTCCCTTTTAGGATTGCTTGTATTTGGTTTTTTTCTTTCCTTGTTTTTTGGGCTTGGATACCGCCTCGTCGAATCTTCCGTCAGTGGGTTTTCATGGTTATCGATTTTTATTGGTACTTTAATCACCATTGGAATTGGCTTGCCTGCAGTAAATATATTCCGGCTGGTGGAGGTTTATATCAGTCGCAAAACTTCGCATAAATACCTGAAATCGCTGATGCTGTTTCTCTCTGTAAGCCTGATACCCAGTGTCACTCTTTTTATGATTATATATTTTTCTGGGGAACAATGGAAAGAAAGAGGTCCGTTGCTATTTTTACTTGCTATCTTTCTTATTTGTACCGTAATAGGCATCATAAGGGCATTGATCAACTTTTTTGTGTTGAGTGAGAAAGAGCTAAGGGCAGAAAATGAGCTACAGGTTTCAAGACTACGGGAGCTGAAAACGAAAGCAGAGTTAAATGCGTTGCATTCAAAAATAAATCCGCACTTCTTGTACAATGCGTTGAATTCTATTGCCGGGTTATCAAAGATCAGCGCTGAGAAAACCGAGTATATGGCCCTGATGCTTTCAAAGCTATTCAGACATTCGATCAATCGTGAGCAAACCGACTGGTCAGCACTGGGCGAAGAAATCAATATTGTTAATATTTACCTTGAAATTGAAAAAGTACGGTTTGACGACCGGCTTGAATATAGTGTGGATTTGCCTGATGAACTTACGCAGGAGGCGGTTCCCCGGTTTATTATCCAGCCCCTGGTAGAAAATGCCATTAAGCATGGAATATCCCAGCTTGTTGATAAAGGCGTGGTGAAGGTTAAGGCTCATAAATCGGATGAATGGCTCGAAATAGCTGTGGAAGACAACGGTCCCGATTTCCCTGATGATTTAATACCCGGTTTCGGCCTGCAGGGAATATACGATAAGCTGGAAATTCTATACCCTAATCGCTTTGAACTACACTTTCACAATTCACCCCAAAAACAAATTGTCCTGAAATTGTCGTAAGATGGAACCATTAAGAACAATTATTATAGATGATGAAGCCATTGCCAGGCAACGCCTGATGAGCCTGCTGAATTCTTACAACAACCGCTTTACCATCGTGGGAGAGGCTCGCAACGGCATTGAGGGTAGCGAGCTTGTGAATCGGTTAAAGCCAGATATAATTTTTCTCGACATTCAGATGCCCGGCAAAACTGGTTTCGATATGCTTGAAGATCTTGAATACATGCCTAAAGTAGTGTTTTGTACAGCCTATGAATCCTTTGCTTTGCAAGCTTTTGATACCATGGCGGTCGATTATCTCGTTAAACCGGTGGAAGCAGAACGCTTGCAGCTTACGATCGACAAAATTGATCAAAGCAGCGGTGATCGTCTGCATGTAAAGCAGTTGCTTGAGCTGGTGAAACAGTCGGAAAAGAGCTATCTGCATTCTATTCCCTATAAAATTGGAGATCGGATCTTGCTGATCAAAATTGACAGCATAACCCATTTTATTGCCAACGATAAGTATGTTGAGTTTTTTACCGCTAAGGGCGAAAAATATCTGACGGAATTGTCTCTGAAAAAGCTCCTGGAGCGCCTACCGGGTGATTTTGTTCAGGTTCAGCGAAGCACCATTGTCAATATTGCTTACGTAAAGGAATTCCGTAAGTTCTTTAGAGGAAAATACATCCTTGTGCTGGATGATATTTATAATACCCGGGTAGAAACAGGCCGCTCTTTTTACGAAGTTATCAAGGGTTATATCTCTATAGACTGATAGGGTCGGGCGAGGTTAGCATCGATTATAAAATACCCCTTCTTTAATTGGTTGGGGTTTTTTGTTTTATTGCTTTTTTGTGGGACCTTGGGGACACGGGGGACTGGTGACTACTGGAGCATGTTAAAAGTGAAAAGTGGGAACGCAGATGACACTGATGACGCTGATCTACACTGATAACAAGAAACAAGAAACAAGAAACGTCGCCGGGCCGATTAATCCTCTTCGGGATCCATGGGCATGACCGTGAAGGTACCTCTGACAGAGAAGGGCGGAACGGATTCATCGTCGAGTAATTCAAACATCCCCGAAAATTCAATGGTTCCCGACCAGACGGTTTCTTCGCCCATAAAGTCTAGGTGGGTCATGAAATTTGAAACACTCACCGAACCTGAACCTCCCCCCATCAAACGGTTGTTGATGGTAATTGCCATCGAGCTGCTTTCAGCGTCCGGACCTATGGGAAGCGGTACGCCGTTTAAAAAAATCACATCCGTAACGGTCGAAAGGGTTGGGCCATTCATCATAAGTCTGGCGGCGGTGTACCCAGGCGTGCCCAAAATCTCCTGGTTGAAGAAATTAGAGATGGTAAAATAATCGCTCTCGTCATCGCGTTCAATCTCGCTATAATACCTGCCTGCCAGGGGCCCACCTTCAACATAAACATCATACATGTCCGGGCATTTTTCCCTGACGTCAAAGCTGACCTGTGCGGTGATGTCTTCGTTTCGTTTCATCGAAAATTCTATTTGCACCTGTCCGGTTTGCGACGATGTATATAGCCCGGTATTGCTCAGACTGCCCGGACCCGTTATAGTCCAGTTGAGATCGCTGAAAGATACCTGCTCGTCGCCGAACCAGGCCTTGAATTGGTGGGATTCACCCGTTATGATGCAGTTGGGAACGGAGATGCGGAGACTTTCGACGACGACCTTTGCTGTTGCCATCCTAACGGGTTGATTGTTTGCCCGTGCACCGGTGCGGGCAAGACTTTCGGCGGTTATGATGTAATTGCCTGGTTCCCGGCCGGCTATGGTGAGCTCGTTGGGACCCAGCATCACAAATTCGATGCCGCCGTTATTGGGTGTTACGGTCCATTCCACCTTTTCTTCTATGGCGTTTGTTACAATGGCCTCAAGCGGCAGTTGTTCTCCCACTTCGAGTAAGAATGGTGAAGTCACAATGAATCCGGGACCAATTTCCTGTATGATCTCGATTTCGATGGGTTTTAATTCGAGGATCTGGCTGTTATTCACCACCTGTCCTTTATAAATCAGTCCGCCGGTGGTTTTAATGCGGATTTCCGACTGTCCAACACCCTTTGGTGTATAAACCAGGTTGTCGTCGCCATTAAAGGCAAAGGGAGGTCCTCCGTCTTCGGTCTGTATGGTTCGTAATTCCCATTCAAAGAACATGTCTTCGCCAAAGCGGTTGGGGTCGAAGGTGACCTGGTATTCTGCTGCAGGAATATCTACTCCGAAGTCATTTAACCCGGACAAAATCATTGAAGCCATATCTTTGGCAACAGTAAATCCAATCTCTATGCCATCGGGATTAAAGCGAGCCAGACGCCCCATCTTACCTACTATATTAGCAATGCCACCCCAGCCGGGGAGGGCCCCAATGGTAGAAGGAAGATCGACTTTGTACCCGTTGGTGGTGGCTACAAGTTGCGCCTGCCAGTTTCCTTCGCTGCCATCATCTTCCTCGCTGTATAAAGAGGGGTTGGCCTCCAGAATAATGCCTGCCAGTTTCGAAGGAAGCAGATGTTCTCCCATATCATAAGCCAGATGTGCTGCGGTGGCAACGCTTCCCAACAGGGTTGCCCCACCGGCAACCGGCACAGCTCCCACAAGGGTTGCCCCAACTCCGATAACGGCAATCCCGTTTTTTAACTTATTTTGTATCGCACGGACAGTGGAGGCATTTTGAATTTCAAAGGAAGTTTGAAGCATCATCATGGCCTGAAGGGTCCCGGGCATTACAGACTGGTTCTTTGCCGGATTCAGGTTGCGAAGGTTTTTGGTTTCCTCAAGGTTCACTTCAAGCATGGCCTTGTTAAGTTCTTTTATATCCTGGTCCATTCCGACCCCTGCAATGATGGCTTCAATGAGCGCTATCTCGCCTGGTTCGAGTATTTGTGGCTCTCCTTCCACCAGGATTTCGCCGGTAGCCAGGGCTCGCAGGTTGTTGGGAACGTTGGGGCCGGCCACTGCCTGTAATCCAAAGGCAATGCCCCTGACTTCCACGGGCAGGCTGAGCACATCGGCTACCAGCAAATCCTCCACCTTGTATCCCAGAGAGGTGGCCATATGGGTTAATCCACTTTCCAGGTCGTCGACCATGGCTGAAAATACGCCTGGTGATGCTTCCAAAGGTTGGATGGTAAATGAGGTGGGATTGCAGATCAGGGTTTCGTCCTCGCTTTCAATGACCAGCTGTACTTCTCCGCCTTCCATAGGGTTGGCCGGATTAATGGGTATGGCAAATTCTGCTTCGCTGCCCT
>JBEPXC010000210.1:0-6608 GCA_041642035.1 Sphingobacteriia bacterium | reverse complement strand
AATGAGCCTAAGGTTTAGTAACTTTGTACCTAATGTGGTACACAATTTAGCCTATAAAAATGAAAATAGTAACAAGCCGTGAATTTCGTGACAATCAGAAGAAATACTTTGAAATGGTTGATAATAACGAGCAAATAATTGTTAAGCGCAAAAATCGTGCTTATAAACTTGTTCCGGTAAGTGAAGATGATATGCTTATGGATATTCCTAAAGAATTCAGATGCGACCCTTATGAGATTAGTCCAAGTGGGGATATGTTTTGGGCTGATAAACGAAATGTAGAAAAAGTAAAAAAAGCGATTGAAGATAAAGAAGTTGTAGTGCGCCTGACTTCGAAAGATGAAATTAAAAAACTTCTGGATAGCCTATAAACATGCATACACTTGACATTACAGTGCAGGCAAAACAGATATCGCTTATCTAAAGAAGAATGGAGGAATAGCGTTAACCAAAAAAATCGAAAAACTCCTGCAGGAACTTATCGAGCATCCCAAAACCGGTACAGGTCAAGTCGAACAGCTTAAAGGTAGCATGCAAGGTAAGTGGTCAAAAAGAATAGATAAAAAGAACCGTCTTGTGTATACCATTGATGATGAAATAGTAACCGTGGTAGTAATATCAGCCAAAGGTCATTACAGAGACAAGTAACCCAACGTACAGCCCATCCAATGGTGAATCTGTAAATTGGAGAACTCATGGTGCATTGGAGAGAGCCTATCTTAATAGAAATAGAAAAGTTTAACGACCACTGGTATTATAAGATTAAAGGCTTAGATTAAAATTATAAAATACCAAATGATTTTGAGCGAGTATGATTACGGAGCGAGGTTATATGATGCGCAGATTGGGATACGGCATAGTGTGAAGAGCCTTACAGCTCATCTAAATCCTGCCTTTGTAATCCGGTAATATTTTCAATTTCTTCATTTGTCATACCCAATGCTTTTAGCTTTCTGGCTATCTCTATTTGCTTTCTCTTCTCTCCCTCTATAAGTCCTACTTCCCTGCCTTTTTCTAGGCCTTCTTCTCTTCCTTCTTCCCTTGCTGTATCCAGAGAATTTTTTAAATCGCGGTAATATTTTAAGCTTTCTTCGTACTGCATATATTCGTCCTGGTTAAATTTGGCAATTCCTGCTTTTTCAAAGAGTTTCAGAAATATCTTCTCACGTAAAGTTTCCGGCACACGATCGAGTTTAGAAAGGTTTTTTATTACAAACATCAATTTTTCAAAACGATTTTCCAGCTCATCGATGCTTTTGCTAATCTTGGGCATATCCAGGTAAATAAACGTTAGCGTCTCGTTGTTTTTAATGCAATAGGTAAATAATGAATTTACAGTAAAAGCCCGGCAACCCCGGGCTTTACTATTTGTAAATATCTTTTCTGTGACCCAAATCGACCACATCCACCAGCAGAATGGCGTCTTGGATTTCGTAAATAATACGATAATTGGCTACCCGAATACGAAAAGCATCTCTGCCTTTCAGCTTCTTGTAACCGGCAGGGCGTGGATTATTGGCAAGGCTGTAAATGGCTTCCTTGATATTGGAGTAATAAGGCTCATTAATACTTTCAAGAGCTTTAATTGCTCGTTTCTTTAAGGTTACATTATAAGTCATTACTTTGCATTGCGCTTAGCTTCAATCATTTTAAAAGCATCATCAATAGGAATAGAAGGCTCGTTGGATTTTTTGGCTTCGTCATAAAGCTTTATATCTTCTAACTCTTCCAATTCTTCCAACATTTTATGATATTCTTTAATGGGAAGGATAACAGCCAGCTTTTTGCCGTGGTCATCTGTTACAAATTGTTTTTTCATTGTATGTAAGCTATTTTGAGGTTTTTGTCCTTGATTACCGAATCAATCAATTTGCATTAAAATGGCTGTTGTAATACAAAGTTACGTAAATAAGGATAAATTAAAATCAGATTGTCTCTTTACTTTTTACAAAAACTGTATAAATAACAAACAGTTAAAAGTGTTCGATTAAAAGAAATAAAGCTGTATTTTTGGGCGTTATACGTTCTTTGAACACCTGATTTTGGAGCAGTTAGGCCGGGCAGGAAAATCAATTTTTTTTTGGCGTAAATTGCTATGGTATGATTACGGGGCGAGATTTTATGATGTGCAGATAGGTAGAAAGCATTGTGTGTACAAACCTGAAGGCATGTCTACCCAAAAACCTCTTTTGATATTGGTGCCATGCCCGCACTACCGTGCGGGCCTACACCCAAGAGCTCTCAATCCAGACGTTTCCATGTCCTCCGGACGATGGAAAGTCTTTTGGGAGAGAATAACAGGTGCCAGGAGCCCAAAAGAATTACCAGAAAATTTCATCCCATATCAGAGAACCTTACTGCCATTTTTTTGGTTAACTTTGTAAGGATAAAAACTTTACTACCATGAATGCAGCAGAAATTAAACTGGATTTATTCAGAAAAATAGACAACCTTGAGGACTCTGAGCTTGAAAAAGTATACAATACGTTTCTGGCATTATTAAATACCACATCAAATTACAAGCTATCAAATGATGAAAAAGAGGCTATAGATGAAGCTTTGGAAGAAAGCAAAAGTGGAAGAACCTATACCCATGAAGAAGTAATGGAAGAAGCTAGTCGCAAATACCCGAACCTACATTTTAAATGAGAACAGTGCATTGGAACGAACTGGCCAGATTCGATTATTATGATAATATTGATTACTTGCTACGTGAATGGTCAGAAAAAGAAGCCCAGAAGTTTATTGATGAAGTTTACGAGACCGAATTTATTCTTAAACAAGGAAATATAGAATTCCAGAATACTGGCATGCCGGATATTAAGCGTTGCGTTATTAGTAAACAAATCACTCTATTTTACAAAATAATTGATAAAAGAAATATTGAGCTTTTACGTTTCTGGAACAATTATCAGGATGATAAAAATTTAAATTTATAATCCTCTCCTACAAATTATATCATATAGAGGTACATTATCCCCTTTCTGTGAACACATCAGCTTACTTTCATCACTGTCTAACAGGTTCTTCGGTTATGGATAAAAAAAAAGACCGTACAGGAAAATCTCCTTACGGTCTTAATGATTATTATTGTAAATGCTTATTGTTCTGCTTCCACCGGATCATTCTCATCGGGAGACAATTGGGGCAGGCGAATACGATCGGTCACTACCATTGAATAAATGTACTGTGAAGAAATCTGACGCATAAATCTTTCGGCATCCAGACGGGTACGAAAATCTCCCACCCGCAGCTTATAATAGGGCTCATCATAGGTTATATAAGAACGGATGCCGGGGTAAGCTTCATCAAAAGATGCTTTTTCGCGATCGGTAAGCAACTTGGAGCGATTGCCCGATGCAGAATAAATCTGCACCCGGTAGCCCTGCATACCTCGGTTGCGATTGTTTTTGCGATAAGCATCCAGCAGTTGATCTACCTTAGAATCCTTTTTTACATAACTCCTCCCGGACTGATCCTGCCCCAGTGCTGAAAAGGATAACAACAAACACAAAAGGGGCACCAGAAATATTTTCATATGATACTTGATTTTTACGACATTGCACGGCCTGGTAAAACTTTAAAGGCAACCCACAGGGTTTCAATTGACCATTATAACATCAAAGATAACGAACTTTTTTTGTTCTTATTACCGTGTCATTCTCACAATTAATGAACCAAAAAAATAAAACAGCACAATGGATCGGCAGAAATTATCTTAATAGGCACGGGCAAAAACGACTCTTTGTGCAGAAGGTTCGCCACTGTAAATACATTTACCAGCCTCCTGTTTGTTGCTGAGTGGGATGCATCGTATGGTAGCCTTGGTTTCCTCTTTTATTTTCTGCTCAGTTTCGGGAGTACCATCCCAGTGAGCGTATATAAAACCACCTTTGTCATCCAGCAGGTTATTAAACTCTTCCCATGAATCGGCATGGAAGGTTCTTGATTCCCTAAAGGATAGTGCTTTTTGAAACATGTTATCCTGTATGCTCTCCAGGAGATGTTCTATTTTATTGGCCAGGTCTGCCTGCTGATATGTTGATTTTTCAAGGGTATCGCGACGGGCGAGCTCTACGGTACCATTTTCAACATCACGGGGTCCGAGGGCAATGCGCAGGGGAACCCCTTTAAACTCATATTCATTGAATTTCCAGCCTGGTTTATAGGTATCGCGGTCGTCGAATTTTACTCTGATTCCTTTTTTCCTTAGGGAGTCAAGAATTTCGCGGGCTTTGTTGCAAACCAGCTCATATTGCTCGTCGTTTTTATAGATGGGCACGATGACCACTTGTGTAGGAGCCAGCCTTGGAGGCAGAACAAGTCCGTGATCGTCGGAATGGGCCATAATAAGGGCACCAATTAAGCGGGTAGACACACCCCATGAAGTGGCCCATACATATTCGAGTTTACCTTCCTTGCTGGCAAATTTAACGTCGAATGCCTTGGCGAAATTCTGGCCAAGGAAGTGTGAAGTACCGGCCTGCAAAGCTTTTCCATCCTGCATCAAGGCTTCGATACAATAGGTTTCGAGAGCACCTGCAAATCGTTCGTTGGCCGATTTTGTACCCTTAAGCACGGGTATAGCCATAAAATTCTCGGCAAAATCGGCGTATACATTAAGCATCTGCTCTGTTTCGATCAATGCTTCCTCTTTTGTAGCGTGCGCCGTATGGCCTTCCTGCCACAAAAACTCTGTAGTACGTAAAAACATGCGGGTACGCATTTCCCAGCGTACCACATTGGCCCACTGGTTAACCAGGATGGGTAGATCGCGGTACGATTGTACCCAGTTTCGGTAGGTATCCCAGATTATGGTTTCAGAAGTAGGTCTTACGATAAGTTCTTCATCCAGTTTAGCATCTTCATCTACAACAACCCCTTTACCATTGGGATCATTTTTTAAACGATAATGGGTTACCACGGCACATTCTTTGGCGAATCCTTCAACGTGATCGGCTTCTTTGCTAAAGAAAGACTTTGGTATGAAAATTGGAAAGTAGGCGTTGGAATGCCCGGTATCCTTAAACATTTTGTCCAGGGTCGCCTGCATACCTTCCCAGATGGCATAGCCATAAGGCTTAATAACCATGCATCCTCTAACGGCTGAATTCTCGGCCAGATCAGCTCTCTGGACTATATCGTTGTACCATTTGGAATAATTTTCTTCGCGGGTTGAAAAATCTTTAGCCATATATCGTTATTGGTATAGAATTTGATGTTTTATTGTATAAAATGATGCCGCAAAATTAAGAAAATATTACAATAAAACCCTATACAATCAACTCATTAAAACTTACAAACGCCATAAATATATCAAGGAGGAATAAATTATGAAAACCTTTGTCAAACTATCCGGCTTATTACTGGTATCGTTGGGTGCATGTACTACAGGCTATCAATCAGCCGCCGTGCACGACGATATCTACTATAGCCAGAGTACAGCCCAAAAGCTTGCTGAAGAAGCTCCCCAGGCTAATGTACAGTCGGTACAAATACAAGCCCAGGATGAAAGTCGCCCTGCAGCAGCGTATACCGACAACTATGCTGAGGAAAAGCAACAATACCAGCAAGATTACCAGGATTATGAAAACCAGGAGGATACTTTGTATTATGAAGAAGAGGACTCACAGGTAACCTATAACAATTTTTACCTGGAGAACTACTATCACGACTATTACTACTCTTCACGTATTCGTCGTTTCCATCACCATCATCCTTCTTTTGGATACTATGACCCGTTTTATACCAATATGTATTGGTACAACTACGACCCCCATTACTTTGGGATGAGCATTTATATGGGTTATGACCCATTTTTCTCGCCAGGCTACTACAGTTGGGGATACCGTCCCTGGGGAGGGGCCCACTACGGATATGCCTGGGGCTATGGAAGCCTCTACGGCGGATGGGGTGGAAACTATTATGGATATGGAGGAGGATACCATCACGGCTATTATGATTACGGCTATGGTTACAGATCTCCCTATTACTATGATGATGTTCAACAATATGTTTATACAGCAAGACGACCTTCAGAATCTACCTATGGATTTGGGACCAGAGAACCTGGACGATATGTTGCAGGAACTCAAAACAAATCAGGTTTAGACCAAAGTATAAGAAGTGGAAGATTTGAAACTCCCGGTGGAAGAACAGCCCGAACACCCGGTAATAATGTAAACGGTGCAGTTGCCGGTGGAAGAAGAGGTGCTGTAACCGAACCCTCAGAAACACCACGCATATCTAAAGTGCCTGTAAATCAAGCCAGGGAAGGAAGTGCAACACAACGTCCTTACAGTGCAAGAGAAGGCGAGGGTGAAAATAAACCGGCAAAATACCAACCCAGACGTACTCCTCAGGATTACAGCAATCCTCAAAGAGCTCAGGCAGGTGAAAAAACACCCAGGTACGAAAGGCCTCAACAACACCAGCGCCCACAAAGAAGCGGTGGAACGCAAGTTGATCCAAACTACACAAGGCCCAGAACCTACACTTCTCCCAGTCAGCAACAGCCCCGCTCTAGCCAGGAATACAGAAGACCTTCTAATGAACAAAGGCCTCCGGCAAGGGGCAATCAGGTAGAAAGAGCTGCTCCACAAAGACAA
>JBEPXC010000209.1:0-6624 GCA_041642035.1 Sphingobacteriia bacterium | reverse complement strand
CCTGCTCCAACAATGGTATGCAGCTCATCGATAAAGAGAATAACATCGGGGGTTTTCTCCAGTTCGTTTAAAAGGGCTTTCATTCGTTCTTCAAACTGGCCGCGATATTTGGTGCCTGCTACAAGAGAGGCAATATCAAGGGTAACAATTCGCTTGTTAAACAGTGCCCTGGAGACTTTTCGCTGAACAATTCTTAAGGCCAGACCTTCGGCAATTGCCGATTTACCAACCCCGGGCTCACCAATAAGAATAGGGTTGTTTTTTTTCCTGCGGGAGAGAATCTGAGCTATGCGCTCAAGCTCTTTCTCGCGCCCTACAACAGGGTCGAGACGATCTTCCTCGGCGGCTTTGGTGAGGTCTCTTCCGAAGTTATCCAGCACAGGTGTTTTGGATTTGTCAGAATATTTCTTGAACCCACCACCACCAAATCCTCCTCCTTCAGAGGTGTCGTCGTCATCGCCGGAGCTTTGAGAAAGATCAGCCCGTGGGTCAAAGCCGCCTATAGGACCTTCACCAGGATTATTTTTCAATGCTGCAATCTCTTCTTTTACACTCTCGTAATCCACCTCATTCTGAAAAAGCAGGCGGGTAGCAAGGTTCTCTTTATCTTTTAAGATAGAGAGCAACAAATGCTCGGTGCCAATTACCTCACTGTTGAATACTTTCGCTTCCAGATAGGTAATCTTCAACACTCTTTCTGCCTGTTTAACCAAAGGGATATTATCTACATTGCGTGATTTCTTTGAATCTGTGCGTATAGTTTTTTCTATAGTTGATTTAATTTTTTTTAAATCAACCCCCAGGTTGATTAAAATCTGAACAGCAAGGCCTTCACCCTCTCTTATAATACCCAGCAGAAGATGTTCAATACCTATATAATCATTGCCATTACGGATAGCTTCTTCTCTACTATACGTAATAACATCTTTAACTCTTGGGGAAAATTTTGCTTCCATAATGTAATGGGAAAAATAGTTTTTAAATAATGCCTATTCCTGAATAAAACGTGATACAATATTAAATAAATAGGCTGAATGATTTACAATTTTTATTCACAATATCTGTGAAATACTTAACAAGAAAAATCTGCGTTTATAACGCAGTAAAAATCAATATCTGCCACTCAATTTCACAGAATATCTTTATCAACAAAAAAAATGCCGTTTTGTTAGTAAATACTTTTAGCAGACTTATTGTCATGGTTCCATTTTACGCAAAAAAAGCTTAATTTCGTGCCTCGAAAAACCCTTTCCATTTCACAATGGAATATTATTAAATTATACGTATGTCAGAAGAAAGAATTACGAAAGTCAATATTGAAGATCAGATGAAGAGTGCCTATATCGATTATGCAATGTCGGTAATCGTTTCAAGGGCTCTACCCGATGTAAGAGATGGATTAAAACCCGTTCACAGGCGTGTGTTGTTTGGCATGTCAGAGCTGGGTATCCTTAGCAGTCGGGCATACAAAAAATCGGCCAGAATAGTAGGGGAGGTGCTGGGTAAATATCACCCACACGGAGACACCTCTGTTTATGATGCCATGGTAAGGATGGCACAACCCTGGTCCTTGCGGTATCCTCTGGTGGATGGACAGGGAAACTTTGGTAGTATTGACGGGGATAGCCCTGCCGCTATGCGTTATACTGAGGCAAGGCTGCGCAAGATATCCGAAGAAATGCTCGCCGACCTGGACAAGGAAACCGTTGATTTTCAGCTCAATTTTGATGATACCCTCGAAGAACCGACCGTTCTTCCTGCCAAGGTTCCCAATCTGCTCATTAATGGTGCCAGTGGTATTGCTGTGGGTATGGCCACCAATATGCCTCCACACAACCTCACTGAGGTTATTGACGGTGTTGTAGCCTATATAGACAACAACGATATTACCATAGAAGAGTTGATGACTTTTATCAAAGCACCTGATTTCCCTACTGGAGGATTAATCTATGGCTATGAAGGTGTTAAAGAAGCTTATCATACCGGAAAAGGCAGAATCGTACTTCGGGGTGAAACAACATTGGAAGGGGAGGAGAATGGGAAACAATCCCTTATTGCCACTTCAATACCTTACCAGGTAAATAAGGCCGAAATGATCAAAAAAACTGCCGACCTGGTAAATGACAAGAAAATAGAAGGAATAACGGATATCAGAGATGAATCCGACCGTAAGGGCATGCGCATTGTCTATGAATTACGCAGAGATGCTGTTCCCAATGTGGTGCTCAATCAATTGTATCAGCATACTGCTTTGCAAACGGCTTTCAATGTAAACAACATAGCCCTGGTTAAAGGGCGTCCTATGTTGCTCAACCTGAAAGAGATTATTGGCTATTTCGTTGAGCACAGGCATGAAGTAGTGGTTCGCAGGACCGAATATGAGCTCAGGGAAGCCGAAAAAAGAGCACATATTCTCCAGGGGCTTATTATCGCTCTCGACAATCTCGATGCTGTCATTCAGTTAATCAGGGCAAGTAAAACCCCTGAAGCAGCCAGAAACGGACTTATTGACAGTTTTAGCCTGTCAGAAATACAGGCCAGAGCAATTCTGGCTATGCAGTTGCAACGACTTACCGGCCTGGAAATAGAAAAAATAAAAGAGGAGTATAACGAAATCCTGGCAAAGATTGAATATCTGAAAAGTATTCTGGAAAATCTGGAGCTGAGAATGCAAATCATAAAAGATGAATTGCTGGAGGTAAAAGATAAATTCGGAGATGCGACCCGCTCAGAGATTGAATATACGGCCAACGATTTTCGTATTGAAGATACCATTGCGGATGAAGATATGGTAATTACCATATCGCACAGGGGGTATATCAAGCGAACTCCTTTAAACGAATTCCGCACCCAGGCCAGGGGAGGCACCGGTTCGAAAGGTTCCACCACCCGCGAGGAAGATTTCGTTGAATACCTTTTCCATGCCACCAGCCATAATTATCTTATATTCTTTACCGAACAGGGAAAATGTTTCTGGAAAAGAGTATTTGAAATTCCTGAAGGGGCAAAAAATACAAAAGGTAAGCCCATTCAGAATCTCATTAATATCACCACCGATGATAAGGTGAAAGCCTTTGTTAATGTTAAGGATCTGACCGATGAAACGTATATCCAGAATAATTTCATTATTTTATGTACCAAAAAGGGTATCATAAAGAAAACTTCGCTCGAAGCCTATTCCCGCCCCAGGGTAAATGGTATTATCGCCATCAGCATACGTGAAGGAGATGAACTGCTGGAAGCTAAGCTTACCGATGGTGAAAGCGAAATTCTTATTGCTGCCCGTAACGGAAAAGCCATTCGTTTCCCCGAAAATATTATAAGACCCATGGGAAGAACTACATCGGGTGTTAAGGGAATTAAATTAGCCGGCCCAACAGATGAGGTGGTCAGTATGGTTTGTGTCAACGACAAGGAAGGTTCTATCCTGGTGGTTTCAGAAAATGGCTATGGCAAACGCTCTTTCCTGGATGAATACCGTATTACCAACAGGGGAGGGAAAGGCGTTAAAACCCTTAATATAACCGAAAAGACAGGCCAGCTTATTGCCATGGTGAATGTTACCGATGCCGACGATTTGATGATCATCAATAAATCGGGCATTACCATTCGATTATCTGTTGCAGGGTTGCGCAATATGGGAAGAGCAACGCAAGGGGTTAGACTTATCAACCTCAGAAATGATGACACCATAGCTGCTGTGGCCAAAGTACAGGAGAAAGCTGAAATTATCGATGAAACGATTTTACCTTCAGAAGAGGGCGAAGCAGAAAATGGAACGGCTTTTGATACTAACGATGACAACACTCCTGAAAACATTTAATCTAAGCCTGTGTGCTACTGTTTTCAGACCTTTTAAATTTTATATTACATTTGCAAAAAAAAACATTGAATTACCCAAACGACAAAAAAGAAATCAAATGAGAAAAATTGCAGTTTTAGTAATACTATGTATGTTTGCCGTGACCATGGTAAACGCACAAAAAAGAGAAGTAAACCGTGCCAACCGGCAACTCAAAAGAGGAAACCTCGAGCAGGCTCTGGAGCATATTAATAATGCTACCAAGGATGCTTCAACTAAGGATGATCCGGCCACATGGGTTACTAAATCTAAAATCTATCTGGAACTTTCTACCACAGAATCTCCTGAATATCAAGATCTTGTGGAAGAACCTCTCAACGAAGCCTATGAGGCTATTACAAAGGCTCAGGAACTGGATGAAAACAATTTAAACATCCTGGAAATCAATCAGACCATGTTGGTTTTATCCGAGTACCTGTTTAATGAAGGAGCTATTAATTATAATGACTCCGAATTTGCTAAGGCAAGTGAAAATTTTATGCGTTCTTATAAAGTGAGTGAATCTTTTGGTTCAACCGATACTTCAACGCTTTATAATGCCGCTCTTTCTGCCGAACTGGCCGGACAAACCGAAAAGGCATATGATACCTACGTAAGAGTGGCGGAGTTGGAATATGATCAGCCATTTCTTTATAGTTCACTCACAAGCATCAGTTTGAAAAATGAAGATTATGAGAAAGCCGCCGAGTGGATTAGTAAAGGAAGAGAGAGATATCCTGATAACCTTGACCTGATCTTTGCGGAAGCCAATGTTTATCTTACTTCAGGTAATATTCCCGAAGCCAAAAGAGTTTTGGAAATTGCCATCGAGAGAGATCCTGAAAATGCAAACTTGCATTATGCCTTTGCTGTTAATTACGATCAAATGTCGAAAGATACTCTCTATAGCGAAGAAGACAGGGAATTCGCCTATAATGAAGCCGTCAAAGCTTATGAGAAAGCAATAGAACTGAAGCCTGATTATTTCGATGCCGTTTATAACCTTGGCGCTCTATACTTTAATGAAGGTATACAGTATTTCTTGCAGGCGGATAATATTTTGCGAGCCGGTTACACCAATGAGAACCTTGAAAAATCAGCTGCACTGGAAGCTAAATCCAAAGAGATATGGCGTGAAAAAGCACAACCTTATCTGGAACAGTCACTCACAATGCTGGATGAAGAAGATGAAAATTATGAAATCGTCTTAAGATCGCTCAGGGAGCTTTATATGCGTACCGGTCAAACCGAAAAGCTGGAAGAAACCAAACAAATCTGGGAAGAAAAATTTGGAGAAAAAGAAGAGCAGGAATAAGTTCTGCTTCATTCTTTGCTAATAAAAAAGCCATCCATTATAGGGTGGCTTTTTTATTGTGAAGCTATTTTATCCATTCAAAATATAATCAACAAAGATTACTTACCAAAGTGAAAGCTAAACACTCTTGCTTAACCTCAGCCAATCGTTTTAGGAGCCGAGGAGGAAGAGCTTTACAATCAAAGTTCCCGATTTTCCTATTTAACATAATATAAATTATAGGACAAATAAACTGCTTTTAAAAAGAACAGTAAATTAATAGCCACGCTCGGGTATTTATCTTCCTGAGAATCGCATAGAAACAAAATGGATTGACCCATGAGCGGCGAATAAGAAAATATAAGATCAATTATTACCTTTCCCGAGTCAATAAACATGTTCTGTGAGCTTACCGAAATGAATAAGCCTTAAAACTGATATTCTTTTAAGAGCATCAGGTTTTAAGGCTTAAGCTATATGTATCCACAACAATCTAAGGAATCTATTTTGTTATTTGGGTATAATTATAAACCGCTTCTTGTTGTGACTTTGCGCCAATACCATTTTGACTAAAATTGGCTACATGCACTTTTTGATCCAACTGAACCGTACCGGTGAAAGTTTTTACAAAACCAAATGCATTTATCACTACTGTATAATTAGCAGCCTGACTGCCATCATAGTGGTTAACATAGACCTGGAAGGTACCTTCGGGAGCAGCATTTTGTTGCCAAAAGATATTTTCAGGCCCATATCCATAAGTATTGTCATAATCCAATTCACCTCCGGAGGTTGAATGCGGGTCAGCATAGTATATTTCATATCCATCCGGATCAATAACATGAAGATCAATATCGTTAATATTATTCCAGGTCAGGGTAACCTGTACGTCACCATGACCGCCCATGAGTGCTCCGTTAGCAGCATTTACCACTTGTTGGTTTTGCTCCGTGTGGTCAAGAGCATCGGCAACAAAACCTGAGGCAAAACTACCAATACCGATTACACAGCCCAGGGGATCGCCAGGACAACCCACCAAAGAAATGCCTAATCCAACAGCATCAGATGACAAACCTACAACTTCAGCATCAACTGCTTGTGCAGCAAAAGAAACGACCATTGCCCCACAACCCCACTTTGCCAATGGAATAGCTGCCCCGCCCGTGGCAAGAGCTGCTTTTATGCTTAGTGCACATCCGGCTATGGAAGCTACTCTTCCTGCCCATCTTGCTACTCCTCCCCACGATTCATCTGCATTGAGCGTCTTGAGCTCTTGTGCCCAATCAACTCCGGTTTCAATATCACGGGTTAAAACCACTTCTCCTTCGGGCGTTACCATAGCAATATCTACATGCAGGTTGTCAACTTGCCTGAATACGAAAATGTAATTCTCTATTACCACCATCTCAGGAAATCCATTATCATCCAAAAAGATGGGATAACCTTCTGCATTTTTTTCAGGGGTGAAAAAAACAACCTCCGGTTGACT
>JBEPXC010000208.1:4950-6661 GCA_041642035.1 Sphingobacteriia bacterium | reverse complement strand
CCTTGCTCTGATGCTTCCTTAATAATCTGAAGCTTTTCTTCTTTGGTAAATTTTCTTTTCATCGTCATAAAGTTACAGTTTTAATCTATAACTTAGTCCGGTCATTTAAGGGGCCATTACATGACACCAATGAATGCGGAATGTATTACAGGTAAGTTTGTAGTTAAATAAAAGCGGAAGGTATTAGTGGCGCTGACATTCAACCACTCCGTGGCTGCTTTGGCTATGATGCTCTACTACCCCGCATACGATACGGGGCTATTCGTATTCAATCCCTTCGGGATTAAGGGGAGAGCCGATAAGTCCTAAAGGCCTGAAGCCACACACCTTAAGGATTTATGAGAGAGTTGCTAAACCCCAGACCTGAAGCCACAAACCTTTAGGATTAAGTGCAGAGCTACGAAGCCCGAAGGGCTTGAATGTGAATAGCCGCAGGTTGTAACCTGTGGATGTAAAGGACAGCGTAATCAAACAACTCCGAAGGAGTTAAATTATTCATATTAATATTAAAACGAGATGAGCACCTACACCCAAATCCTATACCAAATTGTGTATAGCACAAAAAACAGAGAACGAACACTTACCCGGGATAACAGAGATGTTTTATTTAAGTACATCTGGGGCCTTCTGAAAAACAAAAACTGTCACTTGTATCGAATAAATGGATTAGAAGATCATCTACACCTTATTACACACCTGCACCCATCAGTTTCATTGGCATCTTTGGTGAAGGATATTAAACTGGCGAGTTCTCAGTACATCAGGAAGAATGAACTGTTTCAGTACTTTGACGGATGGCAGGAAGGCTATGGAGCATTTACCTACCATATACAAGAAAAAGACAGATTGATTGAATACGTGAAAAATCAGGAAGCGCATCACAAAATAGTAACTTTTGAGGAAGAATTTATAGCTCTATTGAAGGAACACGGAATTGATTTTGATGAAAAATTTTTATTATAGACATTCAACCACTCCGTGGTTGCCTTGGCTATGCAGATGGTACTACCCCGCATACGATACGGGGCTATTCGTATTCAATCCCTTCGGGATTATGAGTAGATCTGCTAAGTCTCAAAGGCCTGAAGCCACACATATTCAGGATTATAGGGGACCCTTCGGGATTAAGAGGAGATCTGCTAAGTCCTAAAGGCCTGAAGCCACATTCCTTCAGGATTAAGTGCAAAGCTACGAAGCCCGAAGGGCTTGAATGTGAATAGCCGCAGGTGGAACCTGTGGAGGTGTGCAATAGAATGATTTGGTAACTCCGAAGGAGTTGAATGTAAAAAACGGCATGTGAATTTATTCATACATCGGAGACCCTGAAGGGTTGAACATACTCATAACAGACATTCAACCACTTCGTGGTTGCCCTGGCTATTATACTTTACTACCCCGCATACGATACGGGGCTATTCGTATTCAATCCCTTCGGGATTAAGAGGAGATCTGCTAAGTTCCAAAGGCCTGAAGCCACATTCCTTCAGGATTAAGTGCAAAGCTACGAAGCCCGAAGGGCTTGAATGTGAATAGCCGCAGGTGGAACCTGTGGAGCTATGCAATAGAATGATTTGGTAACTCCGAAGGAGTTGAATGTAAAAAACGGCATGTGAATTTATTCATACATCGGAGACCCTGAAGGGTTGAACATACTCATAACAGACATTCAACCACTTCGTGGTTGCCCTGGCTATTATACTTTACTACCCCG
>JBEPXC010000208.1:0-4850 GCA_041642035.1 Sphingobacteriia bacterium | reverse complement strand
AGGAGTTGAATGTAAAAAACGGCATGTGAATTTATTCATACATCGGAGACCCTGAAGGGTTGAACATACTCATAACAGACATTCAACCACTTCGTGGTTGCCCTGGCTATTATACTTTACTACCCCGTACACGATACGGGGCTATTCGTATTCAATCCCTTCGGGATTATGAGTAGATCTGCTAAGTCTCAAAGGCCTGAAGCAACCGATAAGAAGATATATGAGGAAATGACAGGAAGTGTTGTTCCTGCCAGCTTTTGGGATACTGCTGAAGATTTTATTACCAATGGAGTTGGATTCAGCCTTTTTTACAATCAAAATTTGGCGGCGACTGCCTATTCCGCATTTATTCATGATAACAAGTTAGGATTAGGTATAGAGACAACGCCAGGGTTTCGTGGAAAAGGATTTGCACAATTAGCCTGTTCTGCCCTGATAGTGTATTGCCTTGAAACAGGGTATGAA
The DNA here is from genome assembly GCA_041642035.1 of Sphingobacteriia bacterium. GTDB lineage: Bacteria > Bacteroidota > Bacteroidia > Bacteroidales > UBA7960 > SKVR01. Next base: position 4,385 of record JBEPXC010000208.1, on the reverse strand, counting down.
CCCGTATGGGCATGCCGACTGGAAAATGTAAGTTCATATAAATTAGCGGAAAAACTAGGCTTTGAAATGTATAGTGAGGTACCTTACTATAGATTAAGCAAATGAGTTGATGAAAAAATTGTTTACTTTTGCACTCTACAGAATTGGTAGAAGCACAAAAAACAAATGAAATGAATAAATTACTTTCCATAAATAACATGATATGTATGTGTTGCTGTATGTTGACTCAACATGTGGAGGGTGATCTTATGCTTGTTTAATTTCGGAAATTAACCATAACAAACAGATAAAGCCCCTCACATTTAAGTGAAGGGCTTTTTTAATAAAAAAACCGGAAGTTAAGGGTTTTTGTATGATGCAAACTCTAAAGACTACATGAAAAAACTACGTTCCACATATAACAATAGTTGCTGTTGCTGCAGGCTTTTAAGTGTGTGGAAGAAATATTTGTAACGTAATACGGAAATAATATTGGTTCAAATCTAAAGCCTTTCACGATATCGTGGAGGGCTTTTTTCATAAATCTAAATTCTATAAAAATGGTTTACAAAAATGTATTGGAACTTATTGGTAACACCCCCATAGTTGAACTTAAGCGTTTTAAGGTTGGGAATGCCAGCTTGTTTTTAAAGCTGGAGAATCAGAATCCGGGCGGATCCATAAAAGACAGAATCGGTCTTTCAATGATTGAAAAGGCTGAAAAAGATGGAAAGATTAAACCCGGTGATACGCTGATTGAAGCCACCGCAGGCAATACCGGACTTGGTCTGGCACTTGTTGCAGCCCAAAAAGGGTATAAACTGACACTGGTTATTCCCGACAAAATGAGCCGTGAAAAAATTATGCACCTGAAAATGTTGGGTGCACGGGTTGTTATTACCCGTTCAGACGTGGGGAAAGGACATCCTGAATACTACCAGGATTTGGCGCTAAAACTATCAAAGGAAATTTCGGATTCGTATTATATCGATCAATTCAATAATCCGGCCAATGCCTATGCGCATGAAACAACGACCGGACCTGAAATCTGGGATCAAATGAACCATGATATTGACGCTGTAGTGGTGGGTGTTGGTTCTGCCGGCACCATCAGCGGACTTACCCGGTACTTCAGCAAGGTAAAACCCGATATGGAAATTGTTCTTGCTGATCCGGAGGGATCCGTTTTAAAGGATTATTTCTATACCCGTAAAACTGGAGATGCGGGAAGCTGGATGGTTGAAGGAATCGGGGAAGATTTTGTGCCCTCTCAAATTGATTTTTCATTGGTTAAGAAAGCCTATTCGGTAACCGACAGCGAAGCCTTTGAAACCGCCAGGAGCCTGTTGCTGAAGGAGGGAATTATGGCCGGTTCGTCAACGGGTGTTTTGCTGGCTACCGCAATACAATACGCTAAAGAGCAAACTTTACCGAAGAAGATTTTGACTTTTGCATGTGATACCGGAAACAAATACCTTAGTAAGATGTATAATGATCAGTGGATGACAGAAAATGGATTTACAGTATAATTATCAAGGTATAAATATTTAAAGCAGTATATAAAATGAACAGATATAAATTTTCTACCCTGGCAATACATGCCGGGCAGGAACCCGATCCGGCTACAGGCGCCATCATGACCCCGATATATGCATCTTCAACCTTCGTGCAGTCGAGCCCGGGAATACACAAGGGTTATGAATATTCGAGAAGTGCAAATCCTACGCGTACAGCACTGGAAAACTGCATGGCAGCACTTGAAAATGGTAAAGCTGCATTTGCTTTCTCATCGGGTTTGGCAGCGGAGAACACCATTTTGGAGATGCTTCCTCCCGGGTCACACATCATTGCTATGGAAGATCTTTACGGAGGTACATTCAGGCTTTTTGAAAAAGTGAAGAGAACTTCAGCAAACCTGGAAACAAGCTTCATCAATTTAAATGACGAGGAAAAACTCATTGCATCCATCAAGTCCAACACGAAAATAATCTGGATAGAGACCCCTACAAATCCGATGCTGACGTTGGTGGATCTTGAGCGGGTAGCTGCCATTGCCAAAAAACATGGTATACTTACCGTTTGCGACAACACCTTTGCGACTCCTTTCCTTCAGCAACCTTTCGATTTTGGAGTCGATATTGTGGTGCATTCCGCAACCAAGTATTTAAACGGCCATTCTGATGTTGTGGCGGGAATCGTGGTGGTGAAAGATGAAGGTGAGGCGCTTGAGAAAATTAAGTTTCTGCAAAATGCAACAGGCGCTATTTTATCACCCTTCGATTCATTCCTGCTGCTGAGAGGATTAAAAACACTGCCTATTCGGATGAAAGCGCATGGTGAAAATGCAAAGATTATAGCTGAATTCCTCGAGAGTCATGAAAAAGTAGAAAAGGTTATTTATCCCGCGTTGAAATCCTTTCCGCAGCATGAACTGGCCAGGAGGCAAATGAAAGGTTACGGAGGAATGATAACCTTCTTGTTAAAAGGCGGTATTGCAGAGTCAAAGAAATTTCTTGAAAGCACGAAGCTCTTTTCGCTTGCTGAAAGTTTGGGAGGGGTGGAAAGTTTGATAGAACATCCTGCAATTATGACGCATGCTTCGGTACCCGCCGAACAAAGGAAAAAATTAGGAATATTGGATAACCTGATTAGAATATCGGTAGGCATTGAAGATATTGACGATCTGAAAGAAGATTTAATAAGTTCGCTAAACAAAGTGTAGTTATATAATGGATTAATTGTTGGATGGTTGGATTGTTGAATTGTTGGATGGTTAAGTCTGTCATCCGTTACCATCACTCACAGTCCGCCAAACCCAGTAAAGGCTAAACGCCAAATCATCAAACGCTAAACACGAAGATTATTTGATAAAATATTTAAAATTTAGTAAAAACATTTATATTTGATGGGTTAATTATTTCGTGTAACCCAGAAAAGAAAAAACAAATTAACGCAAACCTAAACATCATCTGGGGAATGGGGGACACTATAAAGAAAAATACCAAAATCTGCAATATCTTCCTTAAATCAGCCTGTTACACCCGCATCGGAATGGCACTATAATAACGATAACAACAATGATGGTATGGGGACGACGTTACCGCCAAGTGTGAAACAACAGTATTTCAAATAATTAACCTTGAAAAGACACAAAAGAGTAAATTGTTTTCTTTCTCATAATGTAAATGATTATTTTTATTACTTGATTGAAAGTGCAGAGCTTAGGGCTAAAAATCGAATGGACATCACAATGGATTTTTGGTGTGAGAATGTCGACAAAATGTTTGAATTTCAGGATAAGAAAATATTGACCCACGCTGGTTCTATTGGCAAGGTAGAGATGGAAAAGCAAGTTCTTGTGTTATAAATATAAAAGCTTTGATAAAAGAAGAAAAAAATTTGAAGCACTTCAAGCAGATACAGAAGATTTAGAGGAATTAAAAAAACGTGAACGTGCAGTTGGATACAAATCTTGATTAACATAAGCGACAGCATCAAATCAATTTTGAAGTGCCAAACACCAAATTTTCAAACCGTTAGCATTCATTAAAAAGCGAAGAAACCATTAGGAAATAAAATGGAAAAATTAATATCAATTATTGTTGGCCTTTTTATAGTCAACCTTTCATTTGGGCAAACTCAAAACAAAAAAGGTTTTGATAAATCATTAATGACTCAACTTGACACTATCCATAAATTAGACCAACACTACCGGCAGCAAATGAGCGAAATAGAAATGAAATATGGAGCTCAATCTGAAGAATTTATAACTCTTTTGATACAAATTGAAGAAACAGATTCACTTATTCTAATAGAAGTAGAAAAAATACTAGATGAACATGGCTGGCTAGGTGCTGACGTTATAGGAGAACAAGGGAACAAAACACTATTCCTTGTAATTCAACACTCAGACCTTGAAACTCAACTTAAATATTTGCCCATGATGCGGGAAGCTGTTCAATTAGCGTCCACATTTAGATGCCCAGACAGGCGAGCTGCCTGTCACTTGAAGGTTGAAATCCGCTGCCAGGCGCATGCTATTTAAAAATGTGCTTATTTCGCTCAACATATTTTTTTAGCGGTGTTGGCTTTTTGCCCAATAGCTGGTCAATGCTGTCGGATGTTTGAGCAACCTCTCCCTTTTTGATCTTACCAAATACGGCAATCATGGCATCGATATAATCGGTTGAAAATCCGCGTTTCTTCATCTCCTTGCGGTAAGTTTCATCATCCGGCTCTTTGTAGGTAATTTCTCTGCCTAAAACAGTTGAAAATATAGCAGCAGCCTGATGAAGGTCTAAAGCCTCGGGGCCTGTTATATACAGGGTTTCTTTGGTGAATTTTGATGGATTTTCAATAACTTTAGCCGCAACCTGACCTATATCATGGGTATCGATAAAGGGCGC
>JBEPXC010000207.1:0-6708 GCA_041642035.1 Sphingobacteriia bacterium | reverse complement strand
AAAAACAGCATCGTATTGATCATGATCAGGTTTAATCGTTTATAGTTTTCAACATTTCTATGAGTTGTATGGCCTGAGCAGCTTCTTTGGCATCGTGCACACGCAGTATAGACGCACCCTTTTGCAACGCAACGGTATTGAGCACCGTGGTTCCATTGAGTGCATTGGCCGGGCTGGTTTTCAACACCTTATTAATTAGTGATTTGCGGGAAAAACCTGCCAGAAGTGGAAGCTCAAATATTTTAAAATAATCCAGCTTATGCAAAAGCCTGTAGTTATCTTCCAGGGATTTACCAAAACCAAAACCGGGATCGATAATAATATCATGCACCCCAAGCTCCCTAAGCTGATGAACTTTTTCCGCAAAATAAAGGGTTACCTCCTGCACAACATCATCATAATGAGGATTATCCTGCATGGTTTCAGGTGTACCTTTAATGTGCATGATGATATAGGGAACCTGTAAGTCGGCAATGGTAGAAAACATCTGCTTATCGAAACTCCCGGCAGAGATATCATTGATGATATGGGCACCTTTCTCAATGGCTTCGCGGGCTATGGTCGAGTTGTAGGTATCAATGGAGAGAATGGCATCAGGAAAGTGCTCAACCAAGTGCTGCAGATAAGGCATCAGCCGCTTTCTTTCGGTATCCACATCAATAATTGTAGCACCGGGGCGGGTAGTGGCAGCACCTATATCCAGGATTAAGGCCCCTTCACTCAAAAGTATTTCTGCTCGCTGGGTTATTTGCTCCATGGTAGTATACTTACCACCATCGTAAAAAGAATCAGGTCCAAGATTAATAACCCCCATGACCACAGGTTGAGATAAATTTATAATTTTGCCCCGGCAATTAATGGTACTTTTTGTTTCAAAAAACGTATCTTGCAACATGAATGAATTGATTTCAACTTATTATTAACGCTACCAATTTTACTACGAACATTATGGGTCTGGAAGAAAGAACCAATCAGCAATTTGAGCAAATAAAAGAACTTTGCCTTGAAATATTTACTAAAAAGATGCAGGATTACGGTAGTGCATGGCGCATATTACGCAGCTCATCACTCACCGATCAAATTTATATCAAAGCTCAACGAATACGCTCCATACAAGACAAAGGTACACAAAAAATCAATGAAGGGATCAAACCTGAATTCATTGGTATCGTTAACTATTCAGTAATGGCATTGATTCAACTGGATTTAGGACATGCTCACCAGGCCGATTTGAATACCACACAAGCTGTTGAAAAGTACAACTACTATTACGACAGAGCCAAACTACTCATGCAGGATAAAAATCATGACTATAGTGAAGCCTGGCGTGAGATGCGTATCTCGAGTCTGGCAGATATCATCCTGATGAAATTGCTGCGCATAAAACAAATAGAGGACAATCAGGGACAGACAAGCATTTCGGAAGGTATTGATGCTAACTATTATGACATCATCAATTATGCAGTCTTTGCCTTAATTATGCTGGAGGAAGAACAGATATAACCATTGAAGGTACATCATAAAGTGGGTAAATCACAAATAGAGGTAAGGTTTTACCTGCTGCTAATTAATAAGTTATCAACAATTTCACTTTTTTGTGCTCAAGTTTTTAAGTAAAAGAATCGCTTACGGATTGCTGGTATTGCTGGGAGTGATAACAGTAGTTTTTTTTCTGTTCAATGTATTGCCCGGCGATCCTGCCCGGATGATGCTTGGGCAGCGGGCTGATATGGCTTCGGTAGAAGCCATTCAAAAGGAGCTGGGTCTTGACAGACCTATGCCTCTGAGATTTGCCAATTACCTGAATGATTTATCTCCTGTCTCGTTACATAATCATGTTCATACAGATAAGCTAAACTACCTGGATGAGCAGAAATATAGTTATACCCGCATAGCCAGACTTGGCAACTCGAGCCTGGTCATCAAGATACCTTATCTGGGCAGATCATACCAAAGCAACCGATCGGTAAACAGCATACTGGCAACAGCCTTTCCCAACACCTTGCTTTTGGCCACCATTTCCATCGGTTTTGCCATGATAGTAGGTATTATTCTGGGTATATTCTCGGCCATCAAAAACAACACCTTTTTCTCACGTATTATTTTGGTGCTTTCGGTATCGGGTATGTCTTTGCCATCCTTTTTTGCTGCCATCATCATTGCATGGCTGTTTGCCTATGTGCTGGGAGATTATACCGGACTCAATATGACCGGAAGTTTGTGGGAGGTAGATGACTTTGGCCGGGGTGAGTACCTTTCATTGAAAAACCTTATTCTTCCTGCCCTCACCCTGGGCATCAGACCACTGGCCATTGTAACCGAACTTACCCGCAGTTCACTGATCAATGTGCTCTCGCAGGATTATATCCGCACAGCCAAAGCCAAGGGATTGTCCTTTTACAGGGTAATTACCCGCCATGCGCTCAAGAATGCCATGAACCCGGTGATCACGGCCATATCAGGCTGGTTTGCTTCACTAATGGCCGGGGCCGTTTTTGTAGAATATGTCTTCGACTGGAAAGGAATAGGTGTGGTTATAGTCGATGCGCTCGAAAATTATGACTTCCCTCTTATCATGGGGGCGGTGCTCCTTATTTCGGTTATGCTGGTACTGATTAATATTCTGGTCGACATCCTCTATGGATTCCTCGACCCCAGAATTAGACTACAATAAGTTTATTGACTATTTACCCGCCCTCATAGCAAATTCCATAATATTACTGAGAATTAACCGTAGGAGTTTTATTACTTTTGTAATCTTTGGGTATTAGTAAAACCAACCAAAGGAAAATTTATTCGCCGAAGAATCAGATAAGAACATAATTACTTAAACATTAAAACTTGGAAAAAATGAGAAAAAAGATTGTTGCAGGAAACTGGAAAATGAACCTTACTCTTGAGGAAGGAATGAAGTTGAGTGCTGAACTGGCAGAATTTGCAAAAAACAACCCTCTGGAAAAACTCAATGGCAGCCCGGATGTAATTATGTTTACCCCCTTTATCCATTTAGCTTCTGTTACCCAATCGGTAAAGGACATAGCTAAACTACAAACCGGAGCGCAAAATTGCTACACGGAAGAAAAAGGTGCATTTACCGGTGAAACTTCAGCTCAAATGATTGCCTCTACAGGTGCGAGCAATGTATTGGTAGGCCATTCCGAGAGAAGAGCCTATTTTAATGAAAGCAATGAGGTGCTGGCAAAAAAAGTAGAAATTGCTCTGGCAAATGGTCTTACACCTATGTATTGCTGTGGTGAGGTATTAGAAGAAAGAAACGCCAACAATCATTTCGAGGTAGTAAAAGAACAACTGGAAAAAGGACTTTTCTGGCTTTCTGCTAATGAGTTTGCCAAAACTCATATTGCTTATGAACCCGTATGGGCCATTGGCACAGGCGTAACAGCCAGCCCAGATCAGGCACAGGAGATGCATGCCTATATCCGTAAACTCATCAGCGAGAAATACGGTAGTGAAGTTGCCGAAAACACCACGATTCTGTATGGCGGAAGCTGCAATCCTAAAAATGCTGCAGAGCTATTTGCCAATGCCGATGTGGATGGTGGACTTATTGGGGGTGCTTCTCTTAAGGCACAGGATTTTAGCGCTATTATACAATCATACTAAACAAATACCACACTCAAAAATTTGGCGGAGCGGGCACTCGTTCCGCCATTAAAATACATATTCTCGAATTCAATGCCCATGAGCTATCGTTTAAGAAAAAGCATGGAGTTTCAAATTTATTATAAATGAACTACACCAATTATATTCAGGTAACAGCAGTAGTTACCCCACCTCAACCCTGGTCCGATCTGCTCATTGCAGAACTAGCCGAGATAGGATTTGAGAGCTTTGAAGAAAATCTAAAGGGCTTTAAGGCTTATATTCCTGTTGAAGAATTTGATGAGGCAAAGCTCCATTCCATTGCGCTTCCTCAGACTGGGGACGAAGAGGTTACCTTTAGCTTTTCCGTTGAGACCATTAACAGCCGCAACTGGAATCAGGAATGGGAAAGTAATTTTGAACCTGTTGAGGTAGATAGTAAATGCTACATCAGAGCTCCCTTTCATGAAGAAAAGCCTGATTATACCTATCAAATTACGATCGAGCCTAAAATGTCCTTCGGGACTGGTCATCACGAAACCACTACTCTTATGGTGCAGTGGATGCTTGAAACGGATTTCAGCAAAAAGACAGTGCTCGATATGGGATGCGGCACCGGGATATTGGCCATACTGGCATCAATAATGGGTGCCACTAAAGTATTAGCCATCGATAACTATCCCTATGCCTACGAGAATACCCTGGAAAATGTGGAAAAAAACAACACACCCAATGTAACAACCCTATTGGGTGATGCCTCTTTGTTGGGAGAGGAGAAATTCGACATTATTCTGGCTAATATCACCAAAAATGTGCTAAAAGAGGATTTGGCCAGGTATGTTGAAGTTTTAAACGATAACGGACTTTTGTTTATTAGTGGGTTCTTTTATGAAGACATGGAAGAACTTGTGCAGTTGGCATCAACGATAGGACTTGTAAAATCGGGTCATAAACAAAATAAAGAATGGGTAGCAGTAAAATTTACCCGCTGATTCATTCTTTTGTAAACGTTTCTTTTAACTGAACATTCACTCGCATGCAAATGCCTCATCGTAGTAATATAATTCATAAATATGGAGCTTCCCGTTTGTTGCTGTTCCTTTTTATGGCTCTTTATTCGGCTATGGGACTGGCGCAGCAAATCGAATTCAACAGAAATAATAAGGAAGAGTTTCTCGCCCAGCTCAACTACATTACCATGGGGCTAGCGGGTAACAACAGAACAGAAGCCCAGCAAGTCCTGGACAGCATAGGGGCTCTCTGGATTAACGAGGAGATTACCCAAACACAAAAAGAAGCCATATACAACACCCTGGATGCCATACAGACCTTACGGCTTCGCCCCTGGCCCGAACAGGCCTATTATTTAAAAGGAATACTTGGGGTGTTAAAAACTAAAGAAGCTTTTAACAATTTCGATCAATGGCATCAAAGCTTTCAGCAACTGTTAAATCTACAAAATCGATCAAAGCTGCTTAATTATTGGCAGGCAAGCGACCGGCTCTTTACTGAGAATGTTATGTATTCCTCCAATATTGTGCTCTGGGAAATGCAAAACAATGATTACTTATTTTCTTTCGAGGATAACATAGCTAAAATTATATTTAACGGGGGCGATATAAAATGTTTTTCGCAGGATGACAGTACTGTGATTTATAATACCAGCGGGGAAATTCATTTATTTGATGAAATATTTCATGGCCATGCAGGGAAAATTAACTGGACAAGAGCAGGCCTGCATTCTGATTCTGTGTATGCCAATCTGAGAGATTACACCATAAATCTCACAAATGCACGCTGGGAAGCCGACTCTGTGGCCTTTTACAATAAATATTTTTTCACCCGATCCCTTCAGGGCAAATTAAGCGAACGCATTGTTGCCGAGATGGATGAGGAGTCTGCCCGATTTCCAAGGTTCGAATCCTATCAATCGGTGCATGAAATAAAAGATCTCTTTGAAGGAGTGGATTTTAAAGGTGGATTTACCATGGAGGGTGCCAGGGTAATAGGTTCGGGAACTCCATGGGAAGATGCTTCCATTAAAATTTACAGAGGTGATTCTCTCTTTATAGCAGCCAGGGGCAGGAGTTTCAGTATCCTCAGCGACAGAATTACCACCCGCAAGGCAGCTGTAAGCATCTATCTTTCGGGAGATTCGATCTTTCATCCTAATATTGTTATGCGATACCTGGATGCTTCAAGAGAATTCTCCCTGCTTCGCGACGATAAGGGCTTTTCAAAAGCTCCTTTCAGCAATTCCTTTCATAACATGGATATGTTTTGCGAAGCCATTTACTGGAATATAGACACCTACGAAATAGACCTAAGAATGATTAGAAGCATCAGCGAAACAGGGGAGGCATTCTTTGAATCAAAAAACTATTTTTCGGATGTCAAATATATGCGTATGCAGGGCATATCTCAACTTCACCCGTTGATTAAACTGCGCAATTTCGCCCGCGAATACAAATCCAATACCTTCTTCATTGCCGAATATGCCAAATACATTAGAGGTGATATAGCCAGTGTCAACACACAACTTCTTACATTCTCACAGGATGGTTTTATTTCCATAAACCCCGATGATGAATCGGTTACTCTGGGTGATAAATTATTTCACTATATCACTGCTTATACCGGTCGCAATGACTTTGATGTCATCAGGATTAATTCCACTGCCCCCATAAATGCCAAACTCAATATGAATAACTTCGATCTCCGGCTCTTTGGGGTAGATAAAATCCCCCTGAGCAATAAAAAGAATGTCGTTATTCATCCTAATAATCAACAATTGGTGATTCAAAAGAACCGCGATATGTATTTCGATGGACGAATTGAATCAGGCCTATTCGATTTTTATGGTAAAGAATTTTTCTTCAACTATGACCAGTTTAAAATTGAACTGCTACAGACCGACTCCATGAGTTTCAGAGTAAGATCTCTGGAGCCCGATAGCCGGGGCAATTATTCTTTAGTAAGAGTAAAAACAGTTCTGGAAGGCATCAACGGAGAGCTATTGGTAGACCATCCCCGAAATAAATCCGGCCAGCTTCCTTACCCCAGGTATCCCACCTTCAACTCCAATAACGAGTCGTGTGTGGTTTT
>JBEPXC010000206.1:0-6732 GCA_041642035.1 Sphingobacteriia bacterium | reverse complement strand
TCCACAGATAGGAATTGCTTCAGATTATGCCCTTTCCATTGCTTTGATTATATCTTCTGTAATGGTATTGCAAGGTTTGGCAGGCGGCCTGTTCTACCTGATAAACAGAATCCGGGAAAATCCATACGCTTCACATAAAGTGGCATCTAATACAAATGAGCAATGAAAAAAACACACGAATACTCCATTACTTTTCGCATATTACGTTCGCTGGGCATTAGTTTATCGCCGCGCTCCTATGGGAATATGAGTTTTGGAAAGTTACTGGGGAAAACCCTTGTGTACTGGAAAAATGAGATTTTACAGAGCATTGCAAGACATTCAATGTTGCTGGCCCCATTAAATGCCAGAACCTTGCGCCCAATGCTGCACCGTTGGCGTGGTGTGCATGTGGGCAAAAGAGTAATTATAGGCACAGATGTTATTATTGACAGTGTATATCCACACAAGATTCATCTGGGTGATGGCGCAATTCTCACCAATAGGGTAATGGTGCTGGCGCATAACCGCGATTTGAACCACTATCATCCGGATATAAAAATTCAGGACCTTGGATATATAGTACGGGATACCATCATTGAGGAGGAAGCGAGCATTATGATTGGTGCAACAATTCTTACCGGTGTCAGGGTAGGGAAGGGTGCCGTGGTAGCGGCAGGTTCCATCGTAAACAAAGATGTACGGCCCTATACCATGGTTGCGGGAATTCCTGCAAGAGAGATCAAACAGTTTGATTACCCCCAAGATTATATATCCGCAGAAGACCCATGAATTAGTAAGCAAAAAGAGTGTAAGGCAGCTTATTTATTTAAAGCATGTGCTGAGGTTAAAAATCGCGAGAGTGCTTAAAGAGCCACTTTGCATCATATACAAGCTGAGTGTCCACAGGAAGATTGTTTTCTTTGGCTTTTCGTTCAATCTCCTTCATGAGGCCAGGTTTTAAGGAAATCTCTTCAACCACCAGTTCGATGCCCATTTCTCTTTCCCAATATTTGAATCCTTTTTCATTAAACGCCTCCAGTGCCAGTTCGCGCGCCACACTCAAGGTATCGGAATTAGAATCCAGAATATCCGTTATCATTTCCTGTTTTTGAATACTGTCATTGATATACTTTTCCGTAAGCCAATCAATAATCTTTTCTTCAGGTATGGGTTGTTTCCAAGAGGTCCACTCACGGGCCTGGGCTTCGAGTCTAAGTAACCTGGATGATTTCAATTCTCTGTAAATCCCTTTTCGTGCAGCCTCATAATCAGGTAATGTAACGACTACCCAAAAACGATCGGTAGGACGCAATTTTAAAAAGGTTTCCCAATATGCTTCCTTATTCATCCACCACCAATGTATAGCGTTGTTGTTATATTGTCGGGTTTGAAATTGATTGAATGCAATTAATAAGACTAAAAAAGCAAGTACAGCTTGTTTTACCCATTGGGTCCGTTTGCTTGCAAAATCGACAAAACCTGCCAAAGGCAGAGCTAATAAGGCATATGATTCAATAAAGGCCCTTAATCCAAAAGCACCACCAAACCACCAACTCCACCATGAGGAAAGAATATAAATATTCAGTATGGTGAAAACAAACAGGGATAAAAATGCCCCGGGAACTTTTTTGGGAAGCATAAAGATTCCTGTCAGAGCAAAGATCATTAGAGGGGTATATACCAACCATCCTTTTTTGTAACTGAACAGGATGTTGAAGATCTGAGGATTGTTAAAGAAAAAACTGGCGCCTTTTTCTCCATAGGTGAAATAGAAGACTTTGCCAGACACATGATACCAATAGGTAAATTGTGGCACCCAAACCAGAACAAAGATCAGCGCCATGAATATTACCCAGTGAAATCTTTGCAAGAAAAAAATAAACCTTTCTTTAAAATTAGCCCAGCTTTTAATATCCCATAAAAAGAAAATAAGGAGAATAATAATGTTTGTAGGGCGAATCAGGGTAATGAAACCAGCCAGGGCACCACTAATGAGGATGTTTTTGAGGGTAGGATGGTCATAAAATTTTATCGTGCGCCACAAAAAAACCGCAAACAAAGCAAAACTGAAAGCATGAGTCATGGGTGCTTCGGCGGTAGTATAATAGAACAGGTTGGTGCCTATCACCACAGCAAATATAGTAAAGGCAACAATTTTCTCTCTGAAGAATCGGCTCAGTACTTTGCTGAGAAAAAGGAGTCCAATCCAAAGATAGAACAAGGCACTAAAGTTTAGGGCAAAATAATAAGGCCAGGAATAGCCATCAGCTTCCCATGCCGGAACCACCAGTGCTACCATATGGCCCAGCAGAAAAAAAGGAGTATACAATACTGCCATACCATAGGTGGTGGTAATAGCTTTTTTACCTGTAGGGGTTTCTATGGGCCAGATTCGATTGCTGAATTTACCCGGTTCCTTATCCATAAAATCAAGTGTGAGATCCTGGTAAATAAAAGTTGCCGGTAAGTAAGAATAATAAGATTTTATATCCCAAATCACTACTCCTTCCGGTTTGTTAAATCTTGCATGAATAAATATAGTTGTTGCTACTATTAGCAAGACAAGGCCAATGGTTCTTTTAATAAGGTCTCTGGAATACCAGTCAATAATCTTCTTTATCATTATAGGGCTATGAATGAACACAGAAAATAAAGCGTAAAATTAATAAAACAATACACATGAAAGTTTTATGAGACAAACTTTTAAATGCCATAAAACCATTTCTCCCCATTTCTTCTCGAAAAATGCCTATACCCATAAATCCTCGTTTGAGAATAAGGGGCACAGGCATTTTTTTTATAAAGATTAGTTAATCTTCACCTTTTTGCTGTCAAGAAACAACAAGAGTTTATCCGGTTCCGGTGTTGGATCTAAGGCATTGGTTTGCTATCAATCTTTATCTAAGCTCCAACACCATGGCCTTGTTGGCCGGGATAGTCCATTGACCCGAAACAGGGAATGATTGCCCGCTAATGATGTCATAGGCCATGGTAAACCCTTGCGTGGCTTCCTCGAAGCGTTGGATTTGAAGTGGCATATCTTCATCATTGTTGTTTAAGACCACCATTACCGATTCATTATTGGTATACCTGAAATACACAAAGATATTATCTTCAGGCACAAATTGTTTCAGCCATCCGCTATGAAATACTTCTGTGTTTTTGCGGTAATTGAGCAACAGGCTTATATAATCAATGAGTTCGTTTTGCTCATCGGTCCGTCCTTCGCGGGTAAAGTAATTATCTTTATCCTCTTCCCATCCTCCGGGAAAATCTTTTCTCATAATACCATGACCATCATGTTCATAGGCCGATTCAAGGAGTTCGGTGCCCGTATAGATGCTGGGAATGCCCCTGATGGTAGCAACCAGTGTGAGGGCCATTTTCAGCTTGTCGATATTGTTGCCCACGCGGGTATAGAATCGGTCGGTATCATGATTGTCGCCAAATACCACCAGGTTGTATGGGTTTGCATAAAGAAAATCCTGCGCCAGGGAATTGTATATTTTCATCATCCCTGAGCTCCATCCATGCTCCTCTTCAAAGGCTTCGCCTATGGCATCATAGAGAGAAAAATCGAACACTGCCGGGATATAAGAGTTATATCCGTCGGCCTGAAATTCTCCGCCCTGAAAATAGCTTGTTATAGCAGGTACCCCAGTCCATGCCTCACCCACGATATTAAACTCAGGATATTCTTCCATCACATACAAGCCCCAATCGGCCATGAAATCCTTGTCGGCATAGGGCTGTGTATCCATTCTGATTCCACTGATACCTGCATATTCAATCCACCAGACACTGTTTTGGATCAGGTAGGTGGCCAACAAGCGATTGCGTTGGTTGAGGTCGGGCATGTGGGTGTCGAACCAGCCATTCATCATTCTATCGTAATCCGACTGTGATGCATGGGGATCCATGATGGTGGTCATGCGATAGGTTGTACGGGTGAATTCAGGCCATTGGTTGATCCAGTCTTTGGAGGGAAGATCCTTCATCCACCAGTGATGGTCTCCGCTGTGGTTAAACACCATATCTTTTATGATTTTAAGTCCTTTGGCATCAGCTTGCTCCACCAACCTGCGATAATCTTCGTTGGTACCCATGCGGGGATCTACTTTATAGAAGTCGGTAATGGCATAGCCATGATAGGAATACCGGGGTTGATTGTTCTCCAGCACCGGATTTATCCAAATGGATGTAAAACCCATATTGGCAATATAATCAAGGTTATCGATGATGCCCTGGATGTCGCCACCATGTCTTGCATCGGGTTTCGAGCGATCAACTTCGTCCAGCATACCTGGGAGGTTTTCCAGTGTATTATCGCCATCAGCAAAACGGTCGGGCATCAACAAATAGATAGCATCGGAAGTGTCGAAACCCTTATGAAAGCGGGCGTTTTCTTTCCGCTCGCGCAACTCATAGTTGTAGCTGAAGGCAACACGGCGTCCACTTACAAAATCAATGGTAAAGTTCCCTGGCTGCGCTTGCTCAAGATCCAGATAAAGGAAAAGGTAGTTTGGACTTTCTACCGATACTACTTCTTTTAGTTTCACTCCCGGATGTTCAATCCTTACGCGTGTACTTGAAATGTCTTCACCATATACCAGAAGCTGTAATTCACTATGAACCATATCAGCCCACCAAAAGGCAGGCTCAACCCTTTCGGGTGCTTGCTGTGCTATTGCCTGCAACGACAGCACAACCATCATTGTTATGGTGAAAATCGTTTTCATTCCTGTTGTTTTGTTCATGATGATTTGTTTGGTTGTTAATTTTTAGTCTTTAATGAATATTAGTATAATATGAATAAATAATTGAAAATGCATAAGAGAAAAATAAACCTCAAAATTAAGAAGAAAAAACAAGAAAAAAGCTTCAACCTCTTTTACGCCTAAATCGTGCCAGAGTCTACATAATTAATCAATATCAGCTATGTTTTAATGAATTTTTTTGCCTGTGAAAGGGATCTGAAACAACAAAGTGCAGGTAGGTATGAATAACGGATTTGCCTTTCATACCTATTGCACCGTTGATAATTATTTGTGGGGTTTTAAGTTCTTTCTTGCCTGCTAGTTACCAGGCTTCACTGCCCCAGGCATTCCAGATGAGTGTTACACCTTCCTCAGAATCCGTCCATACTTTATGCTCGATATCAGGCTTGATATAATACGCTTCGTTGGCCTTTATTTCGAAAGTCTCTTCTCCAATTTTGGCATATCCACTGCCTGAAATGATTATAAAGGATTGATTAAAAGGATCCTTTTCTCCCGATTCATTCAATGTTTCTCCTTTCATTATGCTATAGTAAGCACTGCGGTAGCCCGTTGTATAGAACAAGGCAACAGCATGTGCCCCATGTATTTTTCGGGCATGCTCTCTTGAGAGTATGGTCTTGTTGTTGGGATCAACATTAAAAAAATTGATAAGATTAAAATAAGCTCTGTTCCAGTTGATCTGGCCCATGGTCATTCCATTTTCCAGGGTAAAATCCAGGGGTGCAGGATCATAAATAGACGCACGTCCTACAGCTGTCATAGCATTGAGTTCTCCGGAGTATATTTTTTTATATACCTCCAGCTCGCTGGTGATAACCATTCCTGCTGATGGATTCTTCCAGTTGTTAAATGTGTATTTGCCATCAGCAAAAATGATATGATAGTGAGAATCATCGTCCTTGAGATGAAAGTTCAGGGTATCTGCGTAATCGTCAGGAATTTTTGTGATAAAGCTCCCCGCCCACGCATTCAACATCCTTACAAAATCAACGGAGATAGAATCTTTATGTAAGCTTAAATCTTTGCCTGCCATCACATTACTCATAGCCAATGTGAACATGTATAAAAAAAGGAGGGTGAATTTAAAATTCTTCATGTGTGTGTTTTTTAGTTACAAAATTAGATTGGTAAAATGACATTCAATTTTTATACCACCACAAGTAACTTCTATAAAAACAAGCTATAACAAGTATTGCCTGTTGTTTAAGTATATAAAGAGCCGTACAGTATTGGACAGATTTTGTTCATTACTGGACAAGCTGATTGGTAGATGAGATTGGGTAAGAGGGCATGCTGTATTAAAAGAAAAAACCAACCTTTTATTGAAACACCGCATCCAAAACTTGTAGTGATTTGATTTCTCTAAAGCCTTCCATATGCATTCTATAGAAATCTATAGTCCTTGATAAAATAGCTTTTCTTAAATGAAGCGGTACGTTGATTTCAAGGTTACCACTGAGGGAGGTCTGAGATAAGAGGTGAAAATATTTGCTTTCATCCTGCGATAAACTTATCCCTGCCATGTCGGCACCCCTTTGAAATATGCCCTCCCTAAGGTTGAAAAATGCTTTGCTTTCACTAAAATCATTGGCAGGGGCAAAGCCCAGGAACTTACTCAGCTGAAGCAAAAATATAATGTGAAACACCGATAGGTTTTCTTCCAGTAAGTCCAGTCGGATGATTGCATTGTAGATAAACTCAAAGGCCTGACTTTGCGGCTCCTGATGCTTAAAGGCATTCAGCATCATTTCGCTTAAAAACATGGCCAGGGAACTCTTTCTTATATCGGTGGCTATATTGGGTAGGGGGTGGGGACTGCGAATTTCTTTTATTCTTTGAAGCCCTGATCCTTCTTTATGATATGCTACCATTTCTATCAGGCTAAAGGGTTGAAAAAGATTAGCCTTGGTGCGTGATTTGTTTTTGCGCACCCCGGGTACAAGATAGGATTGCAAACCCATATCGCGGG
>JBEPXC010000205.1:0-6741 GCA_041642035.1 Sphingobacteriia bacterium | reverse complement strand
CGTTTTCTCGCAAGAAAAATTTTTGGCATAGAAAGTTTTGCAACTTTGGGCTGAAAGCCCAGCTAAATTCAGCCCAGTTGCAAAATTTGCACAGTCAACTTATTCAGCATCAATATACCCCATCGAAACCACAAATCTTTCCGCTTCTGCCAGTGTTTCCCGGTAGTTTTCTGTATGGTGGTAATTGAAGAAGCCGTGCCCTTTTTCTTCGTAAAGAAATAATTCACAGACATTACCTGCTTTCTCCATTATATCTCTGTATTCCTCTGCCGTGGCTACGGGTATGAGATGGTCGTTGGTGCCCAGGAAAACGATGGTGGGCGGATTGCCGGGTTTGATGTTGTGCATGGGAGATATTTTGGGGTAACGATCATCTATACGGTCGTAGCCATAACCATTGGGGCCATTGTCGTACACAGGGTTGAATAACACCAGTGCATTTGGGGCAGCCGAAACAGAAAGATTGTCGGCAGGATCATCCAAATCGGGCACCATGGCAGCTGCAGCAGCAATGTGTCCACCGGCAGAACCACCGGAACCCACAATACGCTTGGGGTCTATCCCAAGCTCATCAGCATTTTCTCTTAAAAAGCGTATGGCCGATTTGGCATCGGCAACGGCATCAAATGGTGTGGTGCCGTATCTGCTTCTTATGCGATACTCGGCCAGCACAGCCACCATTCCTTTTTTTGCGAAATGTCTGGCATGGGGTTCAAACTGGGTGATCCTGCCAGAAACCCAACCTCCTCCATGGAAAAAGATGATGGCAGGCAAGGGATCGTTAATGTTGGATTCTTCCGGATAATAGAAGTGTAGTTTTAATTCTGTGGCGTCTGTTTTTTTGTAAACCTGTTTGTTTTGTGTTTCAGTCCAGTAGAGTCTATCTTCACGGCTTGGCTTGTATCCTTTACGTACGGCAATGGCGGTAATGCTATCGACTGCATTGGTATCAAGCGGGTTGATGTAAAGCTGCCAATGATCTCCGCCAATATTTTCATTCATCTGATAGGTGATTAATGCGCCTTCAGTAGCAGATTGCAGGTGAAAAAATCCTTCGGTTTCTGTCAGGGTAGCCGACAGGGTTCGGGGTTGAATGCCATCGGGTGGCCATAGCTGTTTTACCAGCTCGGTTTCGGGCAAGGTGAGTGGATCGTTGGTTCGTTCTAACCAGCTATCGAATTCTGCTGAAAGGCGTTTTTTGATATCAGCATAATCCGGGTCATCAGCCAGGTTGTTGATCTCGTGTGGGTCGGTTTTCAGATCATATAGTTCTTCTGTAGGTTTGGTTGGGGCAAACATCAGCATCTGTGTATCGTTGAGCTGGTTATTATCCCTGAAACGAAACAACTCCTGCATCAGGGGCATCTGGTCGCGGTAGGGGAGGAACTGGATGTAGGGTCTGTTTGGCAAATGATTGCGATGGTATTTGTATCTTTTGTCTCTCACCGTTCTGATGCAGTCGAGCGCCGGGTCCATGCGGTCGCGCGATGCAAAGATGTACTCCCGGGGCTCAGCTTGTTCTTCTCCCAGAAAGGGTACACCATGCATGTTTTCCGGCACATCGAGCCCGGCCAGTGACAGAGCAGTTGGTGCGAAGTCAACAAAGCTGATCATTTGATCATTCACTGTTCCTGCATCTTTCCCGTCGGGGAAGGAAACGATAAGGGGTACGTGTAGTCCGGAATCTTTGTTCCAGCGCTTCATTCGGGGCAGGCCATCGCCATGGTCGCTGTAATAGAATATGATGGTATTGTCGGCCAGACCATCTTCCTCCAGTTGTTGGATGATGGTTCCCACGATGGAGTCCATGCGTGTAATGTTGCTGTAATGGATGGCCATGTCGCGACGAATGATATCGCTGTCAGGATAATAGGGTGGCAGCTCAATATCGTCAGGATTTACCAGGATCGGTTTACCGGCATGGCGCCACACTCTGGATTCGTGTGTTTCCATTATGTTGAAAACGGAAAAAAATGGTTGATCTTTGTCTTTGCGGTTTCTCCAGTGGGCATGACTTCCATTCTCATCCCATTCGGTAAGGGTGGGGTGGTACTGGTAGTCGGTTTTGGAATTGTTGGTGGTAAAATATCCTGCTTTCCTGAAATGCTCGGGGTAGGAGAGAGCCCCTGCCGGTAGTACTGCTTCATAAACGGGAATGGCCAGCAATTCAGGGTCTGTGATCTGGTCGAGCGATGCCGTGCGCGATGTGGTGCGCATGTGCTGTGCCCCAAAGCTGGTGGGGTACATACCGCTAATCAGGGCTGCGCGACTGGGTGCACATACTCCGCTAACCGAATACACGTTGGTGTAACGGATTCCCTGGTCAGCCAGTTGATCTATGTTGGGGGTTTGCGCCACCTCATCACCATAACAGCCCAGCCGGGGGCTCATGTCTTCGCAGGTGATCCACAAAATGTTGGGGCGTTCGGGCAGCTGAGAATCGTTGCCGGATTTCTTTTCCTGGCAGGAGCTTAAGGTTCCTGCGGTAATTCCGGTTAACAGGATCATCCACTCTTTTTTCATGGAGGCTATTAATTTTTAGGGTTTTATAATGAACTTATTTTTTTTCAGCAATTTTTATTGGAAAGGTCATATAAGAACATGATTTTATGAGAAAGGATTTTTTACTTCCTACAATTTATTTCACCACCGAAATCTGATACTTTTCCCCCATTCCTGCGGGAAATGTTACAACGCTTTCGTTTTTACCACTGTCTGTCCTTATATTCATCGGGTTTCCCGCATCATCTGTCACTTTGGCTATCCGAAACGGAAATGTTACAGAAACCTCGTCACTACTGGATATGATCAGATCATCATTCTTAAATTCCACGTTGGCGCTTATTTCCTGATTTTGAGAAGAAACCTGATAACCATTCCATCCAACTGACTTACCATAACCGAGGTAAATGTAATCCGGTTTATTTTCACCATTTACTGAAATTACGCCGTAATGGCCGGTGAGATTGATTTTCTCTGCTTTATCATCTGCCTGGGGGTTATCTGATTGCATGATAAGCTGGCGGGTTCCATTCCTGTTTTCAACTTCCAGGGCAGTGAACGAAGTATTTGTTGGAATACGCCTTGCCGAAATAACAGAATATTCATCCTCGCCACGATAAGGTTCATAAACTGCAGCAAATGGCTCATCCCATGCTGCTTCTGGCCGGTGAATGATCGTTTTCGGAGTCGGTAGATCTTTTAATCGGGCCGGTACCGTTGAGCTTCGGGGGCCGGTTGCCGTGAAAACTTTATCTCTTTGCTGAAGGGGTATGAGCATCTGCAGGTACACATCATCACTGCTCTCTTCTTCCACACGGAAGATAGCAACAGCACTTTCCACAGGAGATGTCGGTGTCATGATGTTTTCAATCCACGACATGCCTGATTGCCGATCGGGTTGATAGGGAATTGAATCGGGTTGCATGGTCAGAGAATTTCGTGAACCATCGTGAAGGGTAACGCCATGGCCGATATTATGGTAGAGATAGTCGTTGCTGACTTCATTATCTGACCGGTAAATGTCTACATAGTAGCCTGTGGCGGGGGGTGTCCTGACAATTCCCATCAGGCGTTGCTGGCGGGTATCTGTAGATGGTTCTGTGTAGTTTGTTTCGGTAAATGAAGCAAAGGGCGAAACACCATCTTTACCTGCCGCAGGTTCCATAGCCGACAGGCTTATTTCCCCCATATGTTTTGCTCCACCACTGCCTTTGAAGGGAATGGATGGCTCAGATGCTCCTCCTGCAATAACAGTATTGTGGGCTGCAAATGTAGCCAGGTAGTTTACAAATATAGGGTCTTCGTATGTGGTTGCGATACCCGGATCGGCACCCAGGATATATCCCCGGCCATACAACTCCATGGCCATTCCGTTGGCGTGGTTATGGTTATAGGTAGCACCCTGCACATAATACATCAGGCCTGTTTCCTGGTCGGTGCCGTTGCGCTGGCCGTAAAGCCTTGCGTAATCCAGTGCGAAGGCCCTGTCCCACTCAAAGTTGCTGTAATTTTCTTCAGGCAGGTCGTCGATATAGGTAAGCAATCCATACCAACCTGCTTCTGCACGATCGTACAATCCGGCTGAGATAAGCTGGTTCAGGCCGCCTGTAAGGCCTGTTAGCATTTCCGGAGCGTATTCACTCGCAAAACGTATGGCCAGTTCAAGATTCCGAGGGGATTGATGCTTCCAGCGTCCTAGATCGCCAAATCCCATAATCTGTAGGTTGGGAAAGGAGTAACGGAGCATGGCATAAGATGCCTGGTACAGGGTAGGATGATCCTGGAATACAGTGTATCCATTGTTTTCAACCGGTACCGCTGCCTGCAACAGATCGCCCACCGGCATATCATGGTATCCCGAATTTTCCTTCCAGTGCCCGTCTTCCGTAAAGTGCATCTCCATGGTTGTGGGGAGTGCCAGCTGACCAAAATTGCGGTTTATGGTGTCCCTCTCCAGGAAAAATGAGAGATAGTACTCCCTTTTCGAGGGATCGTCGAGTGAAAGTGCATTGTAGGTTAGTATCTTTGTTTGGGCAGCATACCAGTTGTTGGTGACAAAACCACGCAGTTTGGTGGTTTTTGCCAATTTCTCAAAGACTGGTTGAAAGTATTGGGTTTCATAATCTGCTTCTTCCATATAATGCTTTACAAAGTCATAGGCAATCATAAGGTCATTATATTCCAGGTCACCTAAAGATTGAACGCAAAACAGACCATTGCGGCCGGCGCCTTCCACCGGATCCTGATAATAAGCACCCCGTGCCCATTGGAACAGAATATCGGAAGAAAAGCGTGCATACTGTTCTTCACCGGTGAGCCAATAAAGGATCGCTGACTCTGCCGCCAGTTCGTTTATTATCTTGTTTATACTACCGATAATCAGACGGGGTTCAGCAAGACTCCATTCGCCGGAAGGGCCTCTTGTCTGTATAAGCCATAGGGAATCAGTGTCGTATGGTTTAATTTCCTCAAGTGAAGGAAGACGATAGCCATAACCATCAGGCGCAACCGGCGGTCTTTTGTGGGTGTTGACCCGCACAGTGGGGAAAGGGGCATTGCCACTTCTTTCAATCAGTTCGGTGCCTTCCGGATCAGAAATATGCGTGGTGTAATGGGCTCCGGGCTTCCAGTTCATCTGGTAACGCGACAGGATCCATTCAGGATCGGTTTTATGTCGTTCAGCATATGGCGTCACATCTTCAAGCATTTTAGAATAGATCTCTGAGGCCCATTCTTTATCTTCTATCTTTTGGATAATCTTACTTTTATCATGGTCAAAAACAAGAAGCCGCGGATGGGTATTCTGGGCCTGCAACTGAAAACTCATTGAAATCAGCAGGAGAAACGAGATGAATGGAATTTTTTTGTTCATGAATTGTTTCGTTGTAAAATCTTATTGATGTTATTATTGGAATTGTGTCTATAATATTTTCTGCAAATTGTGCTCTCATTATATCTTTTCAATCAAAATTAAATCCTTCAAATTGAGGGGTTTGCCGCACCGGACTGCCTGTTTTCCGCCCTGCTCATAAAATTCCCAGTAAAGGTATTCATGGGTTTGTTGTTGATTCTCGTCACCAACCAGTGCGGGTAGGTAGGCCGTTGAAACTTACATCGTTGTAGCCCATGTCGTCAGCCAGTATGAAAATAATATTGGGTTTACTGCCACGAACGGTCTCTGATTGCATATTTAATTCATTATCAGCTGCTAAACTAACCTTTTGCTCACTTCCAAAGAAAAGTAAACCCACAGATGCTGATACGATTAATCCTTTATTGAATTTGTATTGCATAAAAATTTAATTATTAGAATTTTATAGGTTGTAATACGACTCAATTTTGTATTATTCTTACTCCACTATCATTTGGGTAACACACACTGCCAAAGGAACCATTAACTCTGTGCCGGTATAATTTAGTGTGCCCGTAACAGGGTCGCGGCGAAACACCACGATATGGTTGCTATCTCGGTTGGCAACAAACGCCAGTTCTCCACTTTTGTCAATCATAAAATTTCGGGGATGCTGGCCTACGGTTGGTTCATACCCTACCAGGGTTAATTCTCCCGAAGACTCATCAATAGAGTAAATCACAATGCTATCGTGTCCTCTGTTGGATGCGTACAGAAATTTCCCGTCGGGAGAAATATGGATATCTGCCGCGGTATTGCTGCCATCGAAATCATCAGGAAGCATAGATACCCGCTGCACCTGCTGTAAAGCCCCCGTGTTTTTATCTACACGCAGCACTGCAACGGTTGAAGAGAGTTCTTCCGCTGAATAGATGTAGGCACCATCCTTCCCAAAGGTTAAATGGCGTGGGCCCGCTCCCGGTGTATTTTCAAACCAGGGGGTGGATGCCGGAGAAAGTTTTTTTTGCTGGCGATCAACTTCATAGATCATAATTTTATCCATACCCAGATCTGATCCATAGATAAACCTGCCATCGGGCGAAGGGTCTGCTGCATGTGCATAGGCTCTCTGCTGTCGGGTTGGGTGGATACTGCTGCCGCTATGTTGGACAACATCAGATGCTGCATCCAGACCTCCGTCATCGCGGATGGGAAGCATGCTTACATTTCCGGAAGTGTAATTGGATACATAAACAAACGATCCCAGCGGGTCAACACTTACATGAGCGGGGCTTATGCCCATTACCGATTGTTCATTGATAAATGATAGTAATCCGGTTTCCTGATCGGCCCGATAAGCCCCAATGGTCTGATGATCGCTGTCTTCA
>JBEPXC010000204.1:0-6764 GCA_041642035.1 Sphingobacteriia bacterium | reverse complement strand
AACACTATACTGCGGATAATGCCCTGCCCCTACCAGCACAAGCTTTTTGTCTATTACTGCACTACCAATATTAAAATTGCCTCCGGGCAGATAAATGGTATCACCATCCAGAGATGCATCTAATGCCGCGGTGAAATTTTTAAAAAAAGCAGCTTCACCGAAGTGATGGACGGCAAACTGGGTTTGTGAAAATGAATTCCACGTCAACAACAATAAGGTAATCTGAAACAATAACGCTTTTTTCATATGGAATTTTTTATTGATTAATATTCTCGATAATATCACAAAGAAGTTTATTTAAGTCCAATGGCTAAAGTGTTTTTTATTAATAGAAGCCAGGCAGGAAAAAATAATACGCATGCCAAATTTGTTAAAGAAAGCAAATAAGATGGTGTCCAAAATTAAGATAAGAGAATCACAAGCTCTTTTCAATTCGTAAAAATTTATTGTCAAAAGGTAAAAAAGGATGCGTAATTTTGCTTTTCGAAAAGAATAGTTTTCCTGTTAACACATGCCAGATGCTTAAACTGATATTCTTACTCACTCCGGTTTATGTTACCTTGTTCTGGACCATAGCATTAAATTTCTACAGTCAAAAGCAATATGCCCCCAAAGTATTTTTGGGTAAATTTATGTTTATATCCTTCGTTTTATATCTTTCCCACTTTTTCTACTTCTCAGGACAATTATCCACTTACTATTACCTGGATAGTTTTTATATGCTCGCTTCCTTATTGGTGTTCCCCATGTATCATATATATATAAGACTACTAACGGTTGAGCGTAAATTTACCCTTAGGAATCACATCAGGTTTCTTGCGCTGCCAATCTTGATGTTTTTCTTTTACCTTCCCGGGGTTTTATTGATGTCGCCCGCTGAGCATGAACAGTTTGTTCGAAATACGATTGGAGGAGAAGTGATCTATGAACCCGTGCAGCTGTACCTGCTATCTGTTTATTTTATATCCAGAGTGGTTTTTGTAGTTCAGGTGATATACTATTTGTTTGCCAACTTCAGGCTCATCATAAACAACAACGAGCTCTTGCAGGACTATTATTCCAATACGGAAAGCAGGCGACTAAAGTGGGTTCAGTTTTTCAACATCTCATTAGCTATAACTTCCCTGGCAGGAGTAGCAGCAGCCATTACCGGCAGGGAGGCTTTTGCCTCAGGAACTTACTCCCTGGCAGGCCCTTCCATCGTCTTTAGCCTTATGTTGTTTTTTATAGGTTTGCTGGGCAACACCCAGAATTCTGTTCACATAAAGGAAGAATTACCTCCTAAGCAAAGTAATCAGCAAGAAGACCAGGGTAACACTTCTATATCAACGGCACATTTAAGGGCAAAACTGGATGAATTGTTTATTACTGAAAAGATATATACAGATCCTGACCT
This sequence comes from Sphingobacteriia bacterium, assembly GCA_041642035.1. Lineage (GTDB taxonomy): Bacteria > Bacteroidota > Bacteroidia > Bacteroidales > UBA7960 > SKVR01. Next base: position 5,368 of record JBEPXC010000204.1, on the reverse strand, counting down.
GAAGATATGGGACCTTTCGCAAAGAATCGGTACCAACAGAACGTATATATCACGTTTTATCAATTCGGAATACAAAAGAAATTTTTGCAATCATGTTAATTACTACCGCATCCAACATGTAAAGCAGCTATTGGAAGAAAATAGCGAAGCAGATAACGACCAGCTGGCAGAGCTTTCGGGCTTTGGCTCCATCAACTCTCTTTACAGGGCTTTCCAATCTGTTGAAAGTATTTCCTTAAGCAATTTCCGGAAGAAGCAGTTCAAGGATAGGGAAAACAACAAAGCATGAATGCAGATAAGCTTTCCCTCTACACAGAGAAATAAAAATTACATCCTTTCGGGCACCTGAATCCCCAGCATATTCATCGATTCCTTAATTACTTTTGCAGTAAGCTGTGATAAACCCAGCCTGTATCTTGACACATCCCTATCGGGTTCATTCAGCACCGAATGTTCATGATAAAACTGGTTGAACTCTTTAGCCAGATCATATACATAATTGGCAATCTGAGCCGGACTCATTTCATGGGCAGCCTGCTGTATCACCTGAGGGAATGAATACAGAGAGCGGATAAGTATTTTTTCTTTATTATTTATCTCTATTTTATCAGCATTATAGCTTTGCTTGTCAAGGCCGGTTTCTTCAGCTTTGCGCAATATTGAACAGATGCGTGCATGGGTATATTGAATGAAAGGCCCGGTATTTCCATTAAAATCGATAGATTCCGTGGGATTAAACATCATATTCTTTTTGGGATCTACCTTCAGAATAAAATATTTCAGGGCTCCCAGGCCTATGGTCTCAAACAAATCCTTCTTCTCTTCTTCCGTATAGCCGTCCACTTTTCCTAATTCTTCAGTGGTTTGTTTGGCCGTTACATACATTTCCTCCATCAGCTCGTCGGCATCCACCACGGTTCCTTCGCGCGATTTCATCTTGCCTTGTGGCAATTCAACCATGCCATAGGATAAATGAAAGAGACTCCCGCTGTAGGGTTTTTCGAGTTTTTTCAAGACTTTTTTCAGCACATCGAAGTGATAATTCTGCTCATTTCCCACCACATAAATCATTTGACGGGCATTATAGTCGTCGTACCTGAGTTGAGCCGTACCGATATCCTGTGTCATATACACGGAGGTCCCATCACCTCGAAGAAGCAATTTCTGATCCAGGCCTTCCTGCGCCAGATCCACCCATACCGAACCATCTTCCTTTTGAAAAAAGACCCCTTGATTCAATCCCTCCAATACGATTTCCTTACCCAATAGGTAAGTTTCCGATTCATAGTATATCTTATCAAAATCAACGCCCATTCGTTTATAGGTATCATCAAAACCTTTATATACCCATTGATTCATCATCTTCCATATATGGACGGTATCCTTGTCGCGGGCCTCCCACAAGCGGAGCATTTTCTGGGCATCCTGCATCAGGGGAGCACTGCTGCGTGCGGTATCCTCGTCATAGCCATGGCTTTCCTTTAGGGCCAATGCTTCTTTTTTAAGCTCAGTCTCGAAACGCACATAATAATCCCCAACCAGTTTATCGCCTTTCTTATGGCTTTGCTCAGGTGTTTCTCCATGGCCCCACTTCTTCCAGGCCAGCATGGATTTACAGATGTGTATCCCCCTGTCGTTAACTAGATTTACCTTATAGGACTTACGCCCTGCTGCTTGCAGAATCCGTGCAATGGAATACCCCAGCAGGTTGTTGCGCACGTGACCCAGATGCAGGGGTTTGTTGGTATTGGGCGATGAATACTCTATCACCACAGGATCAGTATCAGAGACGGGAGTGAGACCAAAATGGGTTTCTGATGAGGCTTTATGGAGGAAACTGAGCCAGGAGCCATCAGTAAGAGAGAAATTCAAAAATCCTTTGATCACATTAAATGCTGAAACTTCAGCCATGTTAGTTTGCACATATTCTCCTATAATCCGACCGGTTTCTTCGGGTGATTTCCTGGCTGCTTTCACATAGGGGAAAACCACAAGGGTAAAATCGCCCTGAAATTCTTTTCGGGTGGGCTGGAGTGAAATTTTTTGATCCTCAACACTTAAGTCAAACAGCTCCTGGAGTGCCTGTTGTATGGTTGCGATCAGGCTATTTTCGATGGTCATATAATTTATATTTTAAAACGAATACAAAAATAAGACTTTTTAAAGAGCCTTCATCAAATACATTCATCTCCAGTCAATGATTTTCATGTTCGCTAAAAAAATATTCAATGGAGATGATTTTTTTTATAAAAAATATGTAGGTTTGTGGGAATTTTACAACCAGAATCATTTTTTCAAGTTATAACCCTTAACAAACGAAGCACATGAGTAAAAAAAAGAATGTTATCATCATCGGCGCTGCCGGACGAGATTTTCACAATTTCAATACCTACTATCGAAAAAACGATAATTATAATGTTGTTGCTTTTACAGCAGCTCAGATTCCCGACATCGACGGAAGGAAATATCCTGCTGAACTGGCCGGAGATCTTTATCCAAAAGGAATTGCCATTTACACCCAGGATGAATTGCCGCGATTGATAAAGGAGTTGGATGTAGATATTTGCGCATTCTCTTACAGCGACGTATCTTATCAGCAGGTTATGGCAATCGGTTCTATTGTTAACGCAAATGGAGCCGATTTTTTGCTTATAGGCCCCAAGGAAACCATGATTAAAAGCACCAAGCCTGTTATTGCCGTAGGAGCAGTAAGAACAGGTTGTGGTAAGAGCCAGACCTCACGCAAAATTATTGAAGCCCTAATGCTACATGGCATAAAGGTAGTTGCTATTCGTCACCCCATGCCTTATGGTGACCTGGTAGCTCAAAAAGTACAACGTTTTGCTACCGTTGCAGACCTTAAAAAACATAAATGCACCATCGAAGAAATGGAAGAATACGAACCCCATGTAGTACGTGGAAACGTAATCTATGCCGGTGTTGATTATGAGGCTATCCTTCGTGAAGCAGAAAAAGAAGCCGATGTTATTTTATGGGATGGTGGCAATAACGACTTTCCTTTCTACAAGCCCGATCTTATGGTAACAGTGGTTGACCCACACCGCCCCGGTCATGAGCTGAACTATTACCCTGGTGAAACCACCCTTAGAATCGCCGATATCGTGGTGATTAACAAAATGGATAGCGCTTCTCCTGAGAACATTCAAATCGTACGCGAGAGCATTGCAGCGGTTAATCCTGATGCCATTGTTGTGGATGGTGCATCACCACTTACGGTTAGTGATCCTTCCCTAATTAAAGGAAAGAGAGTTTTGGTAGTAGAAGATGGCCCAACCCTTACCCATGGTCACATGAAAATTGGCGCGGGTACTGTTGCCGCAAAGAAATTTGGTGCGGCTGAACTGGTTGACCCCAGACCATTTGTTGTGGGTCGCTTGAAAGAAACTTTCGAGATTTATCCAAATATTGGAACCTTGCTGCCTGCAATGGGATATGGTGACAAGCAGATTGCCGACCTTGAAAAAACAATCAACAAAACCGATTGTGATACGGTAGTCATTGCTACACCTATTGATCTGAACCGTATTGTTAAGATCAAAAAGCCTACCGTGAAAGTAGAATATGAACTTCAGGAGATTGGTAAACCTGTTCTTTGTGATCTGATCTGCGATTTCCTCAAAGGAAAGAAACTGATCAAGAAATCATGTGGATGCAAATAATTTTTTCTTGAAAAAGCGGCTTTTTTAGCCGCTTTTTTTTTGTATAATATTTTCTGTAACTTTAAATTTTTCAACCCCAAAATTAAAACTATGAAGTACAAAAGTCTGGTATCCATTAATGACTTTACCAAAGAGGAACAACTACATGTGCTCGAAGTAGCCCGCGAATTTGAAGCCAATCCGGTGCAGGATATACTTAAGGACCATGTTATTGCATCCCTGTTTTTTGAACCATCCACCCGCACGCGCTTAAGCTTTGAGAGTGCCATAAACCGACTAAGTGGTAAAGTAGTAGGTTTTTCCGAAGCGTCCAACACCAGCGTGAAAAAGGGTGAATCTTTGCGCGATACCATTCTAACCATCGCCAGTTATTCTGACCTCATCGTTATGCGCAATCCTGTGGAAGGAAGTGCACGCTTTGCATCCGAAATTTCACCCGTGCCCATTATCAATGCCGGCGATGGAGCCAATCAGCATCCTACACAGACCTTGCTCGATTTATACAGCATTTTACAAACCCAGCATACGCTGGACAATCTTCATGTGGCATTTGTAGGCGACCTTAAGTATGGCCGCACGGTTCATTCGCTGGTGATTGCTCTCTGCAACTTCAACACGACCTTCCATCTTGTTTCGCCTACCGAACTTAAGCTTCCCAGCTCCGTGAAGATGCACATCAAAGAAAAATCTCTCACCTACCATCAGTATACCAATATGGAGGATGTGATACATCAAACCGACATACTCTACATGACCCGTATACAAAAAGAACGCTTCTCTGATCCTCTGGAATTTGAACGCATCAAGAATTCTTACAATCTGCACAAAGACATGCTGATCGATACCAAAGAAAACTTCAGGATTCTTCACCCCATGCCACGGGTCAATGAAATACACATCAATGTGGACAGCGATCCCCGCGCATACTATTTCCAGCAGGCGTTAAACGGTGTTTATGTGAGGCAGGCTTTACTGTCAATTATTTTGGGATACCGATAAACAGACCACATATTCTCTCTCAACACAAACACCTAGTAGTTACCATCTATTAATTAATAATAAGGACAGCGATGAATGAAAAAGTAAAGGAATTAAAAGTATCGGCCATTGAAAACGGTACCGTAATCGACCATATACCCTCCAGCGCATTGTTTCAGGTAATAAAAATGCTTAAACTTGATGTTTTTGATCAAATGGTATTGTTTGGAACCAATCTGGAAAGTAAAAAATATAGCAATAAAGCCATTATTAAAGTCAGCAACAAATTTTTCAAGGCAGAAGAGCTGAATAAAATTGCCCTGGTAGCCCCCCATGCCTCTGTTATTGAAATCAGAGATTTTCAGGTAGCCAGCAAGACACAGGTAGCCATACCGGATCAGATAACAGGCATTGTAAAGTGTTTTAATCCCAATTGTATAACCAATATCGAAGTTATTACAACACGATTTACGGTAGTGGATAAAGAAGAAACAAGACTAAAATGTCATTATTGCGAGAAAATAACAGTGAAAAAGAATATTGTCTTCAAATAATCACAGGGGCATCCCATTATCAAAACCCGAAGATTTTATGTGCACACAACTTCTTTAAGTAAGGGTGGCAGAGATAAAATCTTCGGGTTTTTTCATGCAGAAAAATTCAGGCATTTCTGTTTCTAATTTGCTTCCTCCACCGGCTCCTCTTCCCTG
>JBEPXC010000203.1:0-6770 GCA_041642035.1 Sphingobacteriia bacterium | reverse complement strand
ATTGTCATACTCAAGCACGGCATTGGTAAAAAGAAAAGGACTATCCCACTGTAGATTAAGAGGAGGAAACAATTCGGGTTCATCGGTAAAAAATCCCAATCCCTTATTGTCAAGAAAAAGAAACCACTTATCAATGCCCTCATCAAACTCATGTTTGAAAAAGAATTTGATTTGTATAATGGTAAAGATCTTCTCCTGATTTATTTGCAATACATGGCACAAGAGGGGTGGTATAATGTAATATCCATTTCTTCCCAGGTCATAAATGGCAGCTTCTTTTTTACCATTCACCGGAATGCAATTGGCATGCAAACGAAAGTAAGGAGGGGAGCTCATCATGTTTTCAATCGATTTGGAGATGCAGTTATAAATCTAATATTGAAATGGGTTTATAGAAAATCCCAATGGGGTATTGGTGAGAATTATGAAAGGTACTATGCGAAGTTAAAAGCACGCCTTTCCCGATCGTGGGTTGTTTAAGAAATTGGTACCCAAGGGGTAGCTTTTCTGCATTATCTTTTAGTGATCGTTTAATTTCCTCTGCTGTAGTGACTTCCATAGCTCTATAGGGGGTTAAGAAGTAAGAAATTCGGCTATTTCTCTTTCCAGATAATAGTTGCAGGGTTTTGATACCATACCAAACTGCCCATTGGGATTTATCTCTAAAAAATAATATTTTTTGGTTTTGGCGCATCGGACCAAATCAATACTGCCGGTGTTCAAATCCAGTTTTTGCATAAGTTGGTGCAACTTCTTTTCAAGATCAGCTGGCAACTTAATGGGCACATTACGGTGATTATGGTAATCTTCCCGATAATCCAGACATGGGCTAAAAATGGCCATGGGAAAGAATTTTCCATCCAGGTAAAATATTCTTATATCCATTTGCTTGTCAATACGCTGCTGAAAGAGGGTAGGAAAAAACTTATCAGGCAAGTCTTTTAGCATACTTTCATCAATTACTTCCACATACTGTTTTAATGCTTGTTTATTGTTGTTAACGAACATGGTAAGATTTTCGCCCGCAGATTTGCATATTACTTTGCCAAATTTTGAAACAAACACCGAAAGGTCATTTTTACTACTGCATAAAAGTGTTGGTGGAATATCAAGTCCAACTCTCTGAGCCTCATCAAGAACAATAAGCTTATTTAAAAAAAAAGACTCATAATTAGAAAGAACTTTCAGGTTCCTTTTTGAAAAAAAGGAAAAAGATTTCTGTAGCATTTTAAAGTTATAAGTTAAATTGCCTTTAATGGATTCTCTTATTAAAAATGGTTGATAATCTATATCCAATGCATCATCATGCCGAAACCAAACAGAATTAAAATCCTGAGGTACAATTTCATTTTTTATCTTCTCATCTTCAATCTGAATTGCTAAATGAAAATCCATTAAATATTCTTCAAATCTTATTATTTGAAACGTAAAATCTCTTGCGGTAATCCACTCGATAATCTCATACTCGGAACACATGGATTTTTCATTCCCGAGAATTAATACCCTGGTCATCTTTGTACAATTATTGTTGATTTTACAATTTCCTTTTCTATATTTCGGAGTTGAATATTCATTTCCTATTCTTAAAGCATTAACCTGAAACCAGAAGACCTATTCATTGTAATAAAAGGAAGCTTCATAATAAATCTATAAATGGATATGAAAATTGTCTTGATTAATTGCCTGGTTTTAAAAAATTCCTTAAGGTATCAACCCTAAACATGAAAACCTGACCTTTTATGTCCTTCAAAAAAAGATTATTCACAATTTCTCTCGCTGGATTATATCTGTGATAATAAACATAAATCTGATCGGGATTAAAACCATATTCTTTAATTTGTTCATCATTCAGTTCATTTGTATAAAAATTGTAAAAACAATTGTGGGGAATAACGGGTATAGGATCATTAAAAATGACATCCTTATCAAGGTAATAAAAGGCAAATTCCCTTTTCGCAAGTCCGGTAGGCATTGGTTTTGACATGGTCAGGAGCAGGCCTGATGGTGGTATATACAAAACCCTTCTGCCTTCCTCGTCAATTTCAGCAGGTTCTCCTTCAGGTTGCTCCAATGCAACATATGAATTGCCAGTATACCCAGCAGGCAGATAGAATACCGAACGTATTTCGGATTGATAAATTTCATGTTCGCTCCCTTCTTTTCTTATGAATGCTTCAGCTATCTGAAACTCTGTAAACCGATCCCCCCCCTTCCAAATTAACAAAGTCATTATCTCTTTTTCAAGAAAAATACTGGCTTTAATTGAATCGAGATTGCCTGAAATATTAGAATTGGTTATCCCTTTATCAAAAGAAATTCTTGAATCAAATAGCTTCAATGCAAAGCTTCCTCCGGTCGATCCCGAGTCTGTAATCGTATATGAATGTTGAATTATACAATCAGAGAAGCATATACTGAGAAAAGTATCTGTGATGATAAGCTTACGATCCTCGTTACATTCGTGAAACATTGGATTCCAAGTACCAATAATACAATTCTGGGTTAAATTCCCAGCAGAGCCAACCATAGAAGAAAGTAGCATATATAGTAAAGGAAGAAAATCCAAAAACAATTTTTCTTTTGAGATCATTTCACATTTATTGACATTAATTTTATATAGATTACACTAGACTAAAATAAAACCCCTCTGCCAATTAAATATTGACTGGCAACTATTTGACAAAGGGATTTTGTGTGTAAATAATTATCGTAACCATCTTTATTTCAACATGTGGTCATTGTTTTCTATTAAATATTCTTTGGTCTGTGGTCCTATGATATTCATATATCGAACTGACCCATCATCGCTTATTGTATGATAAACATACCCTGAAGGAGTGAGATATCTAACACAATGATCACCTCCTTTTAAATCGTTCATAGCTTCTTCAGAAAGTTGATAATTTTCAAATGCATCCAACAATGCATCACTTTTCATTTGAGTTTTCATAATGGATTTGTTTTTTTTACCTACTCTCGGCACTTTGCCGGGGCTTTTCGGTTTTTACGCCCACAAACGTTCTTTTTGGGCCCGGAAAGAACTTTTGCACTACAAAAGAAAACAAAAAATACATATCTGGCAAATTTTATTGATTAATATCTGTTATTTAAAATCATTCTAAACAACTCTCTTTCAATTATATAACTCAATCAAGCTATGTTTTTTATCAGTATATTTTTATGTATACGTTAATTTTATTGGTCTTTTTTGCTGTGTCTATGTGCAAATACGGATGGATTTTTTGTAAATATTTTAGGTAGAGAAGATTATCCCGAAAGTTGCCGTTCGTGACCTCTGCTACGCTCCTGCTTCCAGCGGTTTCATGAGAGCACGCATTCCAGACGTTTCCATGTCCTGCTGACAGCCTGCCCCGATTTGTATTTCAGGAATGGAAAGTCTTCCGGGTCAACCATCACAAGGCCATCATAATCAACAGTATCCAAACAGAGGCTGAAAAAAAGTGAAGGTGAAAGTGAAAGGTCATTCCGAAATTTTTCGGGGCCAAATGAGAAAATCAATGATTTAATTTTATCATAATTTTAATAAATATTTTGTATTTTTGAAATTGTGTAATCAAGGAGATAGTCAGGCTTTTTTGGCCTAAAGGGTTTTTATTATTCTACAAAAAGCAAGAGAGATGGATAATTATGTGATTAATGCTATCATTGTAGATGATGATGCAATAGCCGGTAATCTTTTGGAAAGGCAGCTGAAAATGATATCGGGTGTGGGATTGATAGAAAAATATGCCTCTGTATGCGAAGCGCTCCCAAATATTCTTGTATTTCAACCAGATGTTGTCTTTCTGGATATTGAAATGCCTGAAAGAAATGGTTTTGAATTGATAAATGAGTTACGCAATTTGTCGGTGGAGACAAACATTGTAGTAACCTCAGGATACGAAAAACATGCTATTCAGGCATTAAGAACCAATATAACCGATTTCCTGGTTAAGCCTATACAAACCATGGAATTAAGCAGTGCTTTAAATAAAGTACTGGCCCGAAAACTAAATAATGATTTTAGCCCCGGGAAAAAAACTGCAGATGGATATTCGATAGAAACAAAGCGGTTACGATTTTTCACACGCAACGGTTTTATACTTGTTGATCCTGCCAACATAGTATATGTATTGGCCGATTGCAATTATTCTGAATTGTACTTGTCTTCAGGCAAAAAAGAAATTATTACCCTTAATATAGGCAATATAGAAAAACTATTACCGGGTAATCTGTTCTTTCGAATAAGTCGGTCTATATTGGTTAATCTTAAATTTCTTACCAAGGTCGACAGGAAATCCAACAAATGCTATTTACAATGTGATAATGAGAACTTTACCTTCAACATACCGCTCAATCGCATCAAGCAACTCGAGAAACTTCTTGGCTAATACACCCAGTTTGGTTAGTATATTGCTCTGTCCACACCCAGAATAAATGGTACGCTGTGTGAGTTATGTAATTGCCTTGCCTGGGCTGGTATGCCTTTTAGCTCATCTGCCATAAATTTATGCAATTCAAAAAGAGAAATCGTTTTGTCACCATTGAGGTCGGCAGCTCCGGCAACCCCTTTGATAAGGTAGTTTGTAAAAAGGCTTGCTCCTTCAGGATTTCCAGCAAAAGAGGATTGATGAAAAGAACTTGAAACCATAGTCGTAAACCCGGGAAGATGGTTATGTGTCTTAACAAATTGGAACTCCTCCGCTGATTTTGACCCGGATATACTTCTTTCATGAAATGCGATATTGAATAAAGTTGTCACATGATTAATCTTATATTTCTTCTTCCATTCGTTTAGCCATACATAGACATCATCAATATTAATTCTTGATTCGAATGCATAATGCGTGAAATTCATAGGCAGCAAATAAGTTGTACCAGAATAAAAATCATTTGATCCGTAACCAATATAGTAGAATATTAGCTCCGTAGGACCTTTTGCTCTTCTCAGTTTTCTTTTAAATTTATCAAAATATGCATTTTCATTGATAGTTGAAAAAACCTCCCTTGTGAGTCCTGGTAACCAAACAATATTCTCTTGCGGGAAACCAAGTTGTGATTTGAGCATTGCCACAAAGGCTTGAGCATCATGAGATGCAAAATCAAGAGCTTCAACAGAATAATAATCCTTGTTGCTGATTATAATGGCAAATTTATTCACTTGGCCTGATTTGGCTGGTAAAGAGGTGATTGAGTCAGAAGATTCTGATTGCGCATTCCGCCCGTGGGAAATGAACTGATTGCAATGGTCGGTCGATAATTGTTCCGGTGATTTATAATCTTCCCTGAAATTAAACGTGAAGTTTTGGTCAATTGAATATATGTCATTACCGGTACTTAAGTTAATACGTATATTTTTAGAATCGAAACCTGATGAAACCACTGCGCTAACATCCATGTATTCGCCCGGGTGCAAAGTACCCAGCGACATGTTAGGATTTAGCTGTATATCAATTACATCCGAAGCTGGTTCAATTCGTGTTTTTATATTATCATGGGACACGGTTCCACAATTTTGAATCCGAAAAAACAACTGTACATCGTTAAATTGGTCAAAATAGCCAATCCCCGACTGATCCCTGATGGCATAATCAGTCACCAAAATTTCGTTGGCAGGAGCGTCCTGGATATCCACGTTGACAATTCGAAAGGGATGTAGGTTATGCCCATTAGCTTCGTTTACATGTAACTGTATGCTTGCATGCCCGGGCGTTGCTTCCCTATCGACCATGAAAGTGACGGTTTGCACAGCAGAATCACCAGGATGGATGCTAGCATTCGCATCCGACAGCTGTGAAAAAATAAAGGGTGAATCTGATTCAATATAAAGTTCACACCCTTCTGCTGCAATCTGTCCAATATTCTTTATCGATAGATTTATGGTAAATTGCATGCCGGGATACACCAGATTAGATATTTGATCCGGGTTAAGTATGCGGAGTTCAAGCACAGGCATCCCTGGGGAGAACAATATATTCCCACCTGATGAACGTGATTGCACAACCTGGGCCAGGCTTGTGGAATAGCATGGGCCAAAAAGTATAATACACAGAATCAATTTGAAAATTAATAAACCCGTATTAGGGTATTTTGCTCTATTAAGATTTCGCAGAGTCATATTTAAAGGATATTTTTTATTACTATTTATTTGAGATTGAGATGTGCAAATTTCCATAAGCTTATGCCAATATTCAGGGATTACGTATGCCTAGTTGGCGTTATTTTGCATTCTATCACCGAGTTCATTATAGGTATACCAACCGGCTACACCCGTTGCTAATATCAACCAGAAAGCTTGAAAACTTCTTTTTCTGCGCGCCCTAACCACAAAAAAGTAATCATCTACAAACGGATCCACTTTAAAGTCTGACTCCAGTTCATGATCAATACTCCAAACAATCTTTCTATTATTACCCGCAAAGCGTCCTTTGCCTACATCACCCATTACAGCTTTGGGCGCATACATGAAATGTCTATTCCCCGCCCGATAAAGAAGCAGTTCAACAACATATTTTTTATTGATCTTGCCATCCAGATCGTAATTAACCACAACAACGTTACCTTCCAGTGCACTAAAAGAAACATTATTCTGCCCATGAATGGTATCGGGCAGTATGCAGAATGACAGAAAAACCCAAAAGAGCAGATGCCTAAAAATCCGGAGATACTGTTTACTAATCATATTAACGCTTTTATTATTATGTTTTTATTCATTTGTTGTCCTGACCAGGCGCAGGTAGATGTTACTTTGTTTTTTATTTCGCTCAATA
>JBEPXC010000202.1:0-6772 GCA_041642035.1 Sphingobacteriia bacterium | reverse complement strand
GCGCGGTAGCATAATTGTCGAATCGCTTGTTGACGGCAAAAAAATGCCCGTTTTTGCCACGCATCGCTCTTCCATTCTGGAAGATATAAGCATGTTTACCTATTCTGAAGATGTGCCTTTAAAAAAGATTCTGTGGGCCATTTATCAAAAAGAAGATGGGAAAGCGATTTCTGATGAGCTGAAAAATGACAATAACCAACTGAAGGACTATTTCGAGAGTATACTGCCCGATTATGACAAGGAAAGAGTATATGCCAGCGACATAAAAAAGGTACTTACCTGGTATAATCTGCTGCTGTCGCACGATATGATTAGTGAGCCACAGGAAGAAGAAGATGCCGCTACAGAATCGGAGGAAAATACCCCATCGAAAGAAGATACTGCATCTGCTGAAAAAAAGGAGACGACATCGGGTGAAGATAAGAAGGTAGAAAAAGCTCCCGCTGCAAAGAAAAAGAAGAAGGACACTGAATAAATTTCAATAGGTCTTATTGCTCCCGATATATCCTGTGCACAAAATATGTATTCTGTCTGATGTATAAACTCATTGTTCGTCCCTTGCTGTTTCGTCTACAACCCGAAACCGTGCATCATCTGGTAGTAAAAATGCTTCAGTGGGGTTTTGCCATTCCCGGTGTACGGGCTATGGTGGGTAAACATTTCAGGTACGAAGATCCAGCCATGGAAACAGAACTTTTTGGTCTTCGTTTTCCTAATCGAGTAGGCCTTGCAGCGGGATTCGACAAGCAGGCAAATGTGTATAATCATCTTGCGGCCTTTGGTTTTGGTCACATAGAAATAGGTACGGTAAACCCCTTGCCTCAACCTGGTAATACCAAGCCGCGCCTTTTTCGTTTACCTAAGGATGAGGCTCTTGTAAACCGCATGGGTTTTAACAATCCTGGTGTTGATGCTTTCGTGGAGAATATCAGAAAGGAGAAACCCAATGTAATCATTGGAGGCAATATCGGTAAAAATACCCTTACCCCAAACGATAATGCCATTGACGATTACCTGGTTTGCTTTAATAAGCTCTACGACTGGGTCGATTATTTTGTGGTAAACGTCAGTTGCCCCAATGTTGAGGGGCTTGATAAACTGCAGGACAAGACTGAACTGATAAAAATTCTGGATAAAATAAACGCAGCCAGCTTACTAAAGCCAAAAAGGAAACCCATACTTCTGAAAATTGCTCCTGATTTATCACCGGCTCTACTTGATGACATCATTCATGTAGTAGAAACAACCAGAGTAGAAGGCATAATTGCCACCAACACCACTACAACACGTGATGGTCTGTTTACCGATTCTACTTCTATTGAAAAGATCGGAAGAGGGGGGCTCAGTGGAAAACCACTCAAAGACAGATCGACGCAAACCATTAAATACCTTTATGACAAAACTGAAGGTAAAATACCTATTATAGGAGTAGGAGGCATCATGAGCCCCGAAGATGCTCTTGAAAAGATCAAGGCGGGTGCCAGTCTGGTTCAGATTTATACCGGTTTTATTTACGAGGGCCCTGGACTAGTGAAGAAAATAAACAAAAGGATTGCTGAAGCCCTTAAAAGGAATTGATTCCATTTGATAGAGTCTATATGGATCGGATAATACAGATTATCCGATCCATTTTTTTTTAAGCTCAGTAGTCAAGGTCCTTTCTACTTTAATCGTCTGTCCCATTTTTTACTGATTGGCTTTGGTGAGGGTGAGTATCCTGCCAAATTTAAGAATCTTTTTTTGTGCACACAATAAATGTTGAGCACATAAAATGAGGGGGGACACAGCAAAGTGCATCCGCTACGTTTTGTTTTAAGCTACTATTTCAACGTTCTTTCAGGGAAAAAGCAGTTTGAAATCTCTTTCCAATGCTTTCCCTGCCCAGGCTTGGGGAACTATAGTCCAGTTGTTTCCTGCTTCAGGATTCAGCACCTTCTTTTCCTGAATAAGAGCTGCCATATGGCTTCTTAAATCCTGCTCAGTAACTTCTGCAATCCTTTCTTCAAGGGCGTTATGATCGATGCCTGCACCCTGGGTAAGGTGACCACCACCGCCGCTACCCCTATAAGAGTTAACAGCCACGGGGTATATCGAATCACTATAAAAGGGTTCTCCGGATGACATTTGGGATATGGCAACGCGGCTACCTATTGGCTTGCTGACATCAACGATATAATCGATTCCCGCAGCTGAATCAAAATTAAAATAGGCATTGGCAAACCGGGCCCTACCCTCCTCGCTCAGGGCAACATTACCCTGATCATCTTTGCGCAGGTTGAAAATATGATCGTCGGCATTTTCCATGGTATTAAACCATAAACCGTAGGAATATTCGAGGGTATTGCGGACTTCCTCACCTGTGAGCTTCATCACGTACAGATAATTTTCATAGGGATACAAACGGAACATATCACGCATGCTCAGCTCTCCGGCTTTGAGTGTAGCATCATAGGAGAGCGGTGCAGCCAGGGAAACCTCCGCCTGGGTAAGTTCGAGTTGCACCAGGTGAATAAAATCAACAAAAGCAGCATTGCCTTTGAAAGACTCTATAGAATGCAAATCCTTCTCCAGTTTACCTAGGGGTTGGCTAACAAAATCTTCGACCTGTTGCATTTCATCGGCATATCTGTTGAGAAATTCCGGGTCAGCTTCATAAGTATCGAGTGATACAATATCGCCTGCTTTGGATGTTAAGACATATTCTTTGTCGTCAGTCCAGTTAAATACGATATCAACGGAAGCCACTGAGCGCCCGTGAGAGTGACCGGCAATCATAAGTACTTCTTTATCCTGGGTATTTTTAAAAACGTTATTTCTAACCCTGTGGTCGTGACCGGTAAAAATAACATCGAAACCAGGTATGTTTTTAGCCACCCTCACAGCGGCGTTCTCAGAGGATTCGGCATTATAACCGGTATCTTCACCTCCACCACTATGAAAGAGGCCTATCACGGCATGCGGCTGTTCATTCTCCTGAATATAATTCATCCAATAGGAAGCTGTTTCTTCCAGATCTCTGAATTCCATACCTTCCCACAACTTATACGGAAGCCAATCAGGTACAGAAGAGGTGACAAGACCTAATACCGCAATTTTCACTCCTTGCTTTTCGATGATGGTATAGGGCGTAAAATAAGGCTGATCAGTTTCTACATCAATAACATTGGCCGCCAACCAGGGAAAATCAAACTCATCCTTTAAATTATTGTATACCATAGGCCCGGTTTCAATATCATGATTTCCAACAGAGGCAGCATCAAACTCAAGATAATTGAGCACATCTGCGAATAGATTTTGTGGCCTGTCGGCTACGAAATTATAATAATAACCTGTAGGTTGGCCCTGCAATAAGTCACCATTGTCAAACAACAATACATGTTGACCATCAACCGCCCGCTGCTCATCAACATACGATTTCAGATAAGCCATTCCGGCATATAGAATTGTGTCTCGGATATAATCGTGAGGAAAAATCACAGCGTGTAAATCGGTTGTTGTGATAACTTTAACCTTCACTTCTTCGGGCCGGCTCTGGCATGAAGAGAAAACAAGTAACAGAGAAAGAATGATGGTGCTAAAATAAATGGAAGTTTTCATGTGAATATTTTAGTTTATAGACGATGGGATATTAGTACGATTGTTTTCAATGATTAGGGTTAATTAAGGGTGCATAGTTGCTTAAATCTTTGTTTTTCAACAACTCCAGACTTTCGCTGATCCTCACTGATGTGTTGGCCGGGCTTGACCGGACTAAGTACTTTAAAAGAGCGTTTTATGTATGGATAGGGCTTGATCTGTGCAGGAATAATTCAATCTTATTCCTCTTTACCAAAAACCAAAGATACCACATGAGCAGATTTAACATTTTCTCCTTTTATTATGCAACGGGCTTTGTTATAGAAGACTTCTCTTTCAGGGAGTTTTCTTTCGATATATTTAATCAGCTCTTCTGGTGGTATTGTTGTAATCAGTGGCCTGACATTACGGGCTTTCAACAGTCGTCCGGCAAGGCTGGCCGGACTTAGCCTGAGATATACGGTGACTCCCTTCTCGTTCATCAAGTACATATTCTGTCCAAAACAGGGGGCTCCTCCTCCGGTAGCGATGACTTGGTTTTTCTCCGGGTCAAGGGTATTGATAAAGCTGGTTTCCAATGAACGAAAATAAGCCTCTCCTTTGGTGGAAAAGATTTCGGGTATGGTCATTTTAAGCTCTTGTTCAATGCAATGATCCATATCCCGAAATTCAAAATCTATTCTTCTTGCAAGTCTTTTGCCAAGGGTAGATTTGCCACTGCCCATAAATCCGATCAGAAAAATTATCATACCCATAAAAAATACATAAAGTAGGCTTTGCTGATGCAAGCTATTATTTTAACCTGCATAAAATTACAGGTAAAACTTATATTAACAACTATCCTGAGGGTATAAATATCACCTTTTTCAGTGAAGTAATAATTCTTTAAAAGATTTTGCGGGTAATCTTCACCCTTTATAATGCATGAGAAGTAGGGAAAAGAGTTAAATTTGCATCGTCTTACATTTAGCTACTGCCTAGTAAATTGAAAAAGAACAAAAACGTATGGACAACAAAAGCAGCAGCATTAACCAAATCCAGCTGATGGCAAAAAAAATTATTACTGTTATTGGGGCCCGTCCGCAATTTATCAAAGCGGCAGCTGTAAGCCGGGCTATTGCATCCCTGGATGAACTTGAAGAAATCATTGTTCATACCGGGCAGCATTTTGATGAGAATATGAGCAAAATATTCTTTGATGAGCTAAACATCCCCCTTCCGGCATATAACCTTGATGTTCACAGCCTGGGCCATGGAGCTATGACAGGACGAATGCTGGAAAGTATAGAGGAGTTGCTTTTAAAAGTAAAACCGGATTTTTTAATGGTATATGGCGACACCAATTCTACTCTGGCCGGAGCATTGGCAGCAGCCAAGTTGCATATTCCCGTGGCTCATGTAGAAGCCGGACTTCGTTCTTTTAATATGCAGATGCCCGAAGAACTCAACCGTATTCTTACCGACCGCATCAGCCGACTGCTTTTCTGTCCTACTGCAGATGCTGTAAACAACCTCAGGAAAGAAGGATTCGATACCTTTGACTGTGATGTTGTGGCCACCGGTGATGTGATGTATGATGCAGCTATGTACTATGCTCCCCGGGCACAAAAACCATCATTCGAACTTCCCCAAACATTTATCCTCTCTACGCTGCACCGTGCAGAGAATACCGATGATACTGTGCGTTTGGAAAACATCTTCTCCGCCCTGAAGGAAATTGCCCGGAACTCACCTGTAGTATTACCTTTGCATCCGAGAACACGAAACATACTAGAGAGAACAGGCATGAACAGAAATGCTGAAAATATTACTATTATCCCACCTATAGGGTACCTACAGATGATCTACCTACTGAAGAATTGCCAGATGGTCATGACCGATTCGGGTGGCCTGCAAAAAGAGGCTTATTTCTTTAGCAAACCTTGTATTACACTACGGGAGGAAACAGAATGGACCGAACTTACGCGAGAAGGGGTTAATCGTCTGGCAGGTGCCAGCAAAGAAAAAATCATGGAAGCCTATTCATTCTTCACCAATCAAAAGGCCTCTTTTTCTCAGGGTTTATATGGAGATGGTAAGGCTGCCTTTAAAATTGTCCGGTATATAAAAACATTCTTAGACCGATAGATTCTTCTGTAAAAACAGCTTTTTGGGCGAGTGAGTGGATCCTAAAAAAGCTGGAAGTTTGAAGCTCATAGCTGAAAGGTAGAGAAGTTATTCGTTCTTTATTTATTCCTGGGTATAGAATCCATCAGCTTATATTTGTTCTGTCTCATTTTCCATCTCTCACGGGCATATTGCTGCATGTCGGTTATGGTATCTTTTTCATCTACTATTTCAAAGCCCAGGAGTGTTTCTATAATATCTTCCATGGTGACTATTCCATCCAGGCCACCATATTCATCAATGACGGCAGCAATATGTTCCTTTTTCTCCAGCAATTGTTCCCAGATGGTAAAAATGGGCTGATTGGTATGGATGAACACCATTTCTCGTTTTATAGATGTCAGAGTAAGTCCATCGATATTCTCAGCCAGCTTTTCAAATACGGTTTGTCTTAAAACATATCCTGTAATATTTTCTTCATTTTCGGAATATACGGGTATGCGTGAAAAGCGCAACAAATCCTTGTTCATTAAAAAGTCGCTTAATGTCATCTGCTCATCGGCCAAAGATACCACCACTCTTGGGGTCATCACCTCGGTTACTTTTACCTTTTTAAGTCGTATAAGATTCTGAATAATTTTGTTCTCCTTCTCTCCAAAAATGCCCTCCAGTGCGCCAATATTAGCCAGGGCAGAAATCTCTTCACGGCTCGTGGTATGTTCAATAGCATGGCGGGAGATAGCTTTTGTAATGACTGATGAAATAACTACCAGGGGATAAGTTATTATGATCATTAATCTAATCATTTGGCCGGAAAAAATGGCTAGATTTCTCCAATACCTGGCACCAATAGTTTTGGGAATTATTTCAGTGATTACTAAAATGAGGATAGTAAGAATTGCTGAAACAAGGCCAAAATATTCGTCCCCGAAAACAATCGTAGCCTGAGCTCCAACACCTGCTGCACCAACGGTATGCGCAACGGTGTTTAAAGACAATATAGCCGATAAAGGTTTATCAATATTCGCTTTCAATGCCAACATATTCTTTGCTCCCCTGCTTCCTTCTTCTTCCTTTACTTTTAAAAAAG
>JBEPXC010000201.1:0-6774 GCA_041642035.1 Sphingobacteriia bacterium | reverse complement strand
TGCAGAAGCATGGATTTGATTTGATTGACGATAGAAAAAGTCGGATAATAGAACGGATAAAAAATGTAATTGTAGAGCTTGTTCACCACAACAACAGCGAAAATAAATCCAACCTCTCGGATTACCTGAGCTCAAGGCTCAACCATGATTATCATTACCTGAGCAAGCTGTTCTCAGAGGTAGAAGGAATTACCATTGAGAAATACTTCATCGCCCAAAAGATAGAAAAGGTAAAAGAATTGTTGGTTTATGATGAACTCTCCTTAAGTGAAATTGCCTATCAGTTGAATTATTCCAGTGCGGCCTACCTAAGCAACCAGTTTAAAAAAGTAACAGGGCTTACCCCCGGTCATTTTAAGAACATCAGGTCGATCAAAAGGAAGCCTCTGGACGAGGTGTAAATTTCATAATATTTTCTCCGAATATCACAACGATTGTAGGTTCATATCTTCCGAACTTTGTATCAGTACAAAACTAAGAGATTATGAAAACTAAATCATTGTCAGATACCATCGAAAGCGGCAACAAGCAAAAAGTTGACTCTGCTGGCATAGATACCCTAAAGCAGATGCCCACGGTGAAGAAAACGTATCCTGTACTGGAGATGAGTTGTGCATCCTGCGCCATAAGCGTTGAAAGCATGCTCAAATCACAGATGGGCGTGGTGAATGCAGCGGTAAATTATGGCACTGCATCCGTCACTATTGAATATATGCCCGGCACGATACAGGAGGAGGATTTTAAGAAACTGGTTCAGGATATTGGGTATGATTTGTTGCTTGATGATCCAACGGGAAAATCGGAATCCCTGGAAGACATCAACAAGAAGAATTATCAGCAATTAAAATGGCGCACCATCTGGGCAGCCGCCTTATCCATTCCGGTTGTGGTTATCGGCATGTTTTTCATGAACATTCCGTATGCCAATGAGATCATGTGGATTTTATCCACACCCGTTATTTTATGGTTCGGGAAAGGCTTTTTCATCAATGCATGGAAACAGGCCAAACACCGGTCAGCCAATATGGATACCCTGGTGGCCCTGGGAACAGGAGTAGCCTATGTTTTCAGTGTGTTTAACACCCTGTTTCCTGAATTCTGGCTCTCAAGAGGAATGCATGGACATGTGTATTTCGAGGCAGCGGCGGTCATCATCACCTTCATCCTGCTGGGGAAGTTACTGGAAGAGCAGGCAAAAGGCAACACCTCCACTGCCATCAAAAAGCTGATGGGTTTACAGCCGAAAACAGTAACCCTTGTTGATGACACAGGCAATCACACGGCAACACCTATAGAAGAGGTGAAAAAAGAAGATGTTATTCTTGTTAAACCCGGTGAGATTATTGCCGTTGACGGGGTGGTTATCAGCGGCACCTCATGGGTTGATGAGAGTATGTTGAGTGGCGAACCTATTCCTGTGCTGAAAGCCGAGAAAGAAAAAGTCTATTCCGGAACCATCAACCAAAAAGGGAGCTTTCTTTTTAAGGCAGAGAAAGTAGGAGCCGAAACCCGCCTGGCACAAATCATCAGGATGGTGCAGGATGCGCAGGGAAGCAAAGCCCCGGTACAAAAGCTGGTGGATAAGATTGCCGGCATATTTGTCCCAATCGTAATGGGTATCGCCCTGTTTTCTTTCCTGATCTGGATATTGTTCGGTGGCGTAAATGGCTTAACCCTGGGATTGATTGCCATGGCAACAGTTTTGGTTATTGCCTGTCCCTGTGCTTTGGGTCTGGCAACACCAACGGCCATCATGGTGGGTGTTGGCAAAGGCGCAGAAAACGGAATCCTGATCAAGGATGCAGAAAGCCTTGAATATGCCAGGAATATCAACTCTATAGTTCTGGATAAAACCGGTACCATCACCGAAGGCAAGCCTATGGTAACCGACATAGCATGGCTTCAGGAAGAAGAGAAAGCCAAACAGGTGCTGGTAAGCATTGAAAAACAATCAGAACATCCATTGGCCGATGCGGTGGTATCTCATTTTGAAGGAATCGCTCCGGCTCAGGTCTCAGGCTTCGAAAGCATCACCGGCAAAGGTGTTTCAGCCATCGTTGAAAACCAGACCTACTTGGTGGGAAACAAGAAACTGCTGGTTGAAAACAATGTGTTGATATCGGAAGAGTTGACTGCCAAGGCCAATGTCTGGAGCAGCGAATCCAAAACCGTAATCTGGTTTGCCAACCAAACCGATGCCCTGGCTATCCTGGCCATCTCCGATAAGATAAAGGAAACATCGGTTGATGCTGTTAAACGATTGCAAAAAATGCGCATTGAAGTGCATATGCTTACGGGTGATAATGAAAATACCGCCAGAAACATTGCGGCACAAACAGGCATTAAACATTATAAGGCGGAGGTGTTGCCCGAACAAAAGGCTGAGTTTGTAAAAAAGCTACAGGATGAAGGAAAGATTGTAGCTATGGTGGGTGACGGAATAAACGATAGTGCAGCGCTGGCACAGGCCAATGTTAGCATTGCCATGGGTAAAGGAAGCGATATCGCCATGGATGTGGCAAGGATGACCATCATCTCATCGGACCTGAACAAGATTCCCCAGGCCATTCAATTATCAAAACAAGCGGTCACCACCATAAAACAAAACCTTTTCTGGGCATTCTTTTATAATGTAATAGGAATTCCCATAGCAGCCGGTATTCTCTATCCTATAAACGGATTCCTTCTTGACCCCATGATCGCCGGAGCAGCCATGGCCATGAGTAGTGTGAGCGTAGTAACCAACAGTCTTCGTCTGAAATGGAAATCGCAGAATTAATGCTTCTTAATACATAAAATCAATATTTACACATCATAAAACCCTAAATAAAATGGAATCCAACAATAATCATACAGGAGAAATCCTGCAATTCAAAACCAACATTCATTGTGGTGGGTGCAAGGCCCAGGTCACTCCGGCCTTAAACGAAACCAGTGGCATAAAACACTGGGATGTGGACACATCGGATAAGGACAAAGTACTCACAGTGCGTGCTGATGGACTTTCCGCCGCTGAAATCATCAATGTTGTACAAAAAGCCGGTTACAAAGCGGAGAAAATTTAAACAACAGACCCATTCAATTGGATTCTTAATGAGGGTAAGTCTTACAGGCTTACCCTTTTTTTTATTCATCTACTGCTTTTATAGGCATCGCACCTATCTGCTGTGCCTCGCCCCCAGCGGGGGCATATATCGATAGAAATTGATGTCCAAGAGTGGTATGAGCACCCCGTAGCGGGTGCCATAAATTTCACTTAGGGCCAATCGCGCATTGTACAGTAATAATTGCTGAGATGAATACAATTTTTATTTATCTTTGCAGACCAACCGGTCGGTATAAATATGAAAACTAAAGAATATATACTGCAAAAAGCATTCGGTCTGTTCATGACTGTAGGGTACAACGAAGTAACCTTGAGTCGGTTACTCAAAGAGACCGGTCTATCCAAGGGAGGTTTTTATCATCATTTCGAAAGCAAGGAAGAGCTATTCGAACAGGTGATCGATATGTTTTTCTTTGATCATGCCTCCGATGCCGGGTTCCAGCCCTCCACGGATAGCACCTTCATCGAAAACATGAACAACTTCCTCTCTCAAAAAGAACAGGCATTCCGGCTGTTTGCCAGTCAGCTGGGTGTAGAGCATTCGGAAATTAATTTCTTCATGTTTATCATGCAGGCCATACAACATCTGCCTGGAGCACGGCAAAAAGTAGACCTGTTCATGTACAGGGAAAAACAACAAATTGAAAAGATCATAGACATAGCCATCCAACGAAAGGAAATAAAACCCGGGGTAGAAAAATCACAACTAGCCAATCATCTGGTATCCATGTTTGACGGGGTAGAAATGCATGGCGTATTGTTAAGCCAAAGCTTCGAAACACTAAGCAGGGAAAAGGAGATGGTACGACAGCTTTACGAATGGATAAAGCATTAACCTGACCACGCTAAAAAGTCTATTATCCACTAACCGTAAGCTCGACGAAGCCAATTACACGAATTAACACGAATTATGCGTGATATTCAAGCAATTAAAGAAATTAGAATGATCACAAAATACCGAAAACAAGTTTCTCGGAGTGCACAATAAGGAACAAGAACAACCCCAAAATTAAGAAGTAAAGAAGTCTTTTATAGAAAAACAAACCAATAACCCACAGCAATGATCACAGCAAACAACCTCAGCTTTACCTATCCCCGCGAGAAGAAAGCGGCCGTTGACAACATCAGCTTCAAGGTTGAAAAAGGCGAGATATTTGGTTTCCTGGGCCCATCAGGAGCAGGGAAAAGTACCACACAAAAAATCCTCATCCGTGTACTCAAAGGATATCAGGGACAGGCAAGCATAAATGGGCAAGAGCTCAAACAGCTCAACCAGGATTTTTATAACCAGATTGGCGTAGGTTTCGAACTGCCCAATCACTATCCAAGACTTACGGCCTTAGAAAATCTACAGTTTTTTGCATCCTTCTATCGCAACAAAAACACCCACCTCATGGATCTGCTGGAACGGGTGGGCTTGCAAAACGATGCCCATAAGCCTACGGCCGAATTCTCCAAAGGAATGAAAATGCGCCTGAACTTTGTCCGTGCCCTGGTGCACAACCCTGAGATATTATTCTTTGATGAACCCACCTCAGGACTTGATCCCCTAAACGCACGGAAAATCAAAAACATCATTCTGGATTTACAGGCACAGGGGAAAACCATATTTGTAACTACGCATAATATGCACGATGCCGATGAATTGTGCAACAGGGTGGCCTTCATCACACAAGGGAAAATCAATATTACCGATAGCCCCAAGAATCTAAAACTTCAATACGGTACCCGCAGGGTTAAACTGGAGTACGGCAATGGACAGCTGACACAAAAGGAATTCCCCATGGATAACCTTGGTGAAAATAAGGAATTCACAGACCTCATCAGCAACGAATACATCCAGTCGATTCATTCAGCAGAAGCAAGCCTGGAAGAAGTTTTTATTAAAACTACGGGAGAGAAGCTTTATTAATCACAAATAACATCACACAAACCCCATTATGGCACGGTTCATTTCACTATTCAAACTTGACTTTATTCTGCTTATCCGCAACCGGGTGCTCCTGGTGGCGGGTGTAATAACAATCCTCTATTCGGGTGTCATGCAAATATTGCCCGAAAAGAACTTCATCCTGGTCATTACGACATTGATCTTTACAGATCCGGTGATGCTGGGGTTTTTGTTTATTGGGGTGATGATCCTGTTTGAAAGAGGGGGCAATACCCTTCAGGCCATAAGCGTCACCCCGGTAAGGAGCCGGGAGTACCTGTGGAGCAAAGCGCTCACGCTCACCCTGATTTCATTGGTGGCCGGACTGATTATGGCACTGGCAGGGGTGGGATTGCATTTCAGGTCCGCATATCTGGTAGCTGCGATAGGACTTTCTTCCCTGCTGTTTATCTTCCTGGGGTTTGTTGGGGTTTCAAGAGTAAAAACCTTCAACCAGTACTTCATCTTCATTCCCCTGTTTATGACTCCGGCATTTTTACCCTTCCTGAATTATTTCGGCATAACAGACACCTGGCTCATGTACCTGATACCCACACAAGCATCAATCATTCTTTTTACGGCAGCATTTGATTATTCCCAAACTGTTGCCCCGGCAGACCAGATATATTCACTAACTTACCTGCCTTTATGTATTTGGGGTGCATACTTGTGGGCAAACAAAAGCTGGAACAGAAACCTTGATAACTGATATTTCAAATTTCAACCTTTTGAATCGCATACCATGTATACCATCATCAAAACAGATTTGAAAAACATACTGCGGGATCCATCGCTGCTCATCATGTGCTTTGTGCCATTCATCATGCTGGCCGTCCTGCGTTGGGGTTATCCTGCCCTGCTAACGATATGGCCCGAAATATCGGATTACAGCACCTTGATACTGGCCATGTTTTGCATTACCGGGTCAATCATGCCGGGAATCGCCATTGCCTTTGCCATGCTCGACGAAAAGGACCAGAACCTGCATGTTGTATTGCAGGTATTGCCTGTCTCCTTTAAAACCATAACCTTTTACCGCATGGGCATCATCTATGGGTTTGGATTTCTCACCTCCCTCCTGCTGCTGTCTTTATCGGGAATGGAGAAATACAGTTTCATGCACACCCTGCTCCTGTCTGTTCTTACCGCTGCTACGGCTCCCATCATGGCCCTTACGCCAGCTTTTTTTGCTGCCAATAAGATCGATGGCGCAACCTTCACCAAGGCATTAAACTTTATCATTATGCTTCCCATTCCGGCCTTTTTGTTTCCGGGCATCTGGAACTACTTCTTTATGATATTGCCGGCCTGGTGGATATATTATGCCTTTGCGAATATCCACAACAGCTTCCATTTATGGATGGGTGTGCTGGGAGGATTACTCATGCATATGGTCGTACTGGCAGTCCTCATTAAGATTATTTTCAACAGGATGAAAAGTTTTGCCTGAAAGGGTTGCATCCGGAAAGCTTTAGATTCATTACCGTTATACCCAACCGTACGTATCCGAACATATATTATCCATTTATGAACATAACCACGAAAGGGGATTGACGCTAACACAACCCTTTCTCTCTGAATATCTGACAGATAAAAATTATGGTATAGTTTTTTCCTTCCAGCTTCCAGCCTTTGTTACATATCAGATTGATTGCCCATAAAGTTTAACCACAATGAAGTATTTGATAACCCTGTCGCTTTTTGTTTTCATATCGTGCAGTTCAACAGAAAAGGGGAT
>JBEPXC010000200.1:0-6782 GCA_041642035.1 Sphingobacteriia bacterium | reverse complement strand
GCAAAATGGAGATTCTCGGGAGGGGCACCCTACACGCCCTACGATCTTGAGACTTCCAGTCGTGTTGATGCATGGGACAGTCAAAGACAAGGTTATCTGGATTACGCCCGCTTTAATTCACAGAGGCTTAAGGAATTTCATCAGCTTGATGTGCGCATCGATAAACAATATTTCTTTTCGTCCTTCTCTCTGATGTTTTATCTGGATATTCAGAATGTGTACAATTACCAGGCACAACTTGTTCCCAATCTCCTGCGTATAGAAGATGAACCGGCTTTCATCGACGCCAATGGCGTTGAACGTTATAATCTTAAACAAATCAACAACACCTCAGGAACCTTACTTCCAAGCATTGGAATCATGTTTGAATTTTAATCCCATATATCATGAAAAGCAGAAATAGTATAGTGATCCTTTTGTCAGCAATTATTATTTTACCTGTTGTTGCAGCTTTTACTGTAACTTCCAATATGCAGGAGCATTGGTGGCAAAGAAAGAAATCAAAGAAAGCACCCTATGAGTTCAGCACACTAACCGAAGAAACGGGTTACCAGCTGCAGCTGCAATTTACACCCGGCAAGCATCATAACCATCCCCTGATGGCCATTTGGATAGAAGATACCACGGGAGCATACCTGCAAAGCCTTTACGTAGCCAAATCAATTGCAAAGGGCAGTTTTGCTCATGCTGTAGCCGGGAGTCGAGGTTGGGAACCGGGACCTGCCCGAAGACCCGCTGCTCTGCCCTATTGGGGACATAAACGCGGTATAAAAGCCAACGACGGGTATTATCTTCCCTCATCAGATCAGCCCATGCCCGATGCTGTTTCGGGACCAACACCCCAAGCTGCTTTTATTTTAAATACCAAAACCAGACAATTGGATCATACTGTTTTCAACCTACTGATGGAAATCAATCAATCGTGGGACTGGAACCAACACTGGCATAATAATAAATTTCCGGAGGATCAACAATATAAAACCTCCAGTCAACCCGCAATAGTTTACCGCGCCACCATCGATGTTAACAATCCACAACCCGTCTACCTGATGAGGCCTGTTGGACATAGCCATTATGCAGGTGCCAGCGGAGAATTGTACGAAGATCTTTCTACCTTAACCACCGCCCTTGAAATTGCAAAAGAAATAAAAGTAATTGTCAAGGATTTAAATTAATACACGGTTTAGCTTAAGACTTAGCTTAAAACTAAAGTTGAGGCTAAGGTTAAGACTAAGGTTGAGGTTAAGGCATCCAGCTTAGAAGAATCACGTTAGAGATTCAGCTTCGAGATAATTTCGCGGAAATCCTTTTCTTTAACAGGTTTGGTGATGTATTCATCCATTCCCTTGCCCATATATTTCTCACGATCACCTTCAAAAGCATTGGCGCTAAGTCCTACAATGGGAGGTAAATTGGCGTATCTCATTTTCAACTGTTGTGTTGCGGTAATTCCGTCCATTACGGGCATTTGTATATCCATAAGAATCAGATCAAATAGCCCGGGTTGATATACTTTTAAGGCTTCTTCTCCATTTCGGGCAAGTGCAACCGAATGGTTCATGGATGTGAGCAACAGGCTAACCACTTTTTGGTTAACAATTTTGTCTTCTACCAACAAAATATTCAGCGCTTTTCTCTCAGGTAATTTGGATTCTGTGGGTTTTCCATTTTGTTCTGCAGGTGAACTGGCAAGTTTTGCCCTAAAGCTAAACCAAAAGGTACTCCCTTTATTTTTACGGCTTTCAAATCCTATATTACCTCCTAATATTTCAGATAATTCTTTACATATGGCCAGGCCAAGACCCGTTCCATCGAAAGATCTGTTATACGTTTGCTCGGCCTGATAAAAAGGTTTAAAAATGCCTTCCTTCTCAGATTCACCAATTCCGCTACCCGTATCTTTAATCGACAATCTTATCTGACATTCATTATCCTCTGCAACATTCACCCTTTCAACTGAGGCATGCAAACTTACCACCCCCTTTTCGGTAAACTTCACGGCATTGGACAACAGGTTGTTGACAATCTGGAAGATCCTGTTGTAATCAGCTTTTAGCAAAAGAGGTACATCGGAGTCAATACAGCTGGTAAAACTCAGCTCCTCTTTACGAGACATGGAAATAAACAACCTTTCGGCAGCAGAAAATAGTTGGGGTAAAGAGAAAACCTGCTCATGAAGCTTTACCTTCCCGGCCTCAATTTTTGAATAATCCAACACCAGGTTTATGGTTTCCCTGAGGTTTTCACCAGAATGGATCAGTGTCTTCAGGTAATCTTCCTGTACCTCGGTGAGATTTGTTTTTTCCAACAAATCAGCCATACCCAAAATTCCCGTTAAGGGCGTTCTGATTTCATGGCTCATATTAGCCAAAAAGCTTTGTTTAAACTCAGCTGATTTTTTGGCTATCTCTACTTGCTGCTGTAAAAGCAACTCTGCTTGTTTTCTTTGGGTTCTTCTTTTTTTGTAGTTTTTGAATATGACCCAGAAAGCTGCACTAAAGGTTATGACCATGATTATATAAAGGGTGATGGCCCACCAGCTCATCCACCATGGCATTGAGATACTGAACAAAAATTCTTGTTCATCACTAAAAACGCCATAACTATTCATTGCACGGTATTTAAAAGTGTATTGTCCTGGTTTTAAATTACCATAATGCACTTCGGTTCGTGAAGAGAGTTTACTCCAATTGTTGTCAAGGCCAATGAGTTGATGCTGATACCGGGCGTTATCTTCCAGACTGGCAACTGCTGCAGAAAAATTAAAAACAAGGTAATTGTTGCGGAACGAAAGTTTTAATCTCTCAGGTATACCATGCCATGGGCTGATCTTATCAAAAGAGTACCTTTGTATTTTGAGCCCGTTTTCCAATGTTAGTATGGAATCCTGATTTTCATAAATATCCGACCAGTTAATAGGTTCATTGAACAGCCCCACCCATCTAAGAAATACATGCGGAGGTAATGTATCACGGGTAATATTTTGGGGGTAGAAAGCCGTAATAAGGTCATTGGCTCCGATCCAGATAGTTCCCTGATTGTCCTGCATAAGCGTTCTGGAGTTAACCCCGAGCCCCATAAATCCCTCATTACTGGAATAGTTTTTAAAGAATATTCCTTCCTTATGTGTCTGCACCTCAGATGATATTGATCCATTATCATCATTAAGATTTTCATGAAATAGAAAGCGGCTCAACCCCCATCGGGTACCAAACCAAAGAGTGCCCGAAGCATCCTGCAATATAGAGTAAACATAATTGCTCCCCAGACCATTATTTTCAGTAAATCGGGTAAGCTCTTCATTCCTGATCCTGTAAACGCCTGCACCATCTGTTCCTACCCAAAGTGTCCCATCCTTATCAATGATCATATCAAAAACATTATTCCCGGGCAATCCTTCGCGCCTGGAGTACTGCTCGAAAACCTCGCCATCAAATTTTATGATTCCTCCATCTCTTGTTCCCAGCCATATATTGCCTTGTTGGTCTTCAACAATTTTTCTGATGTGACTAAGTTTCAACTGCTCATGGGAAGCGTATTGTGTTATCAACTGATCCTCTATCCTGAAAAGGCCGTCTCCAGCCGTACCGATCCAAAACACATCATTTTCCTGCTGGTAAAAAGTCAAAACAGTTACATCGGAGAGTATTTCATTGGCTGTAAAAGTCCTTATTCTATCATCTTTTAGAACAGATACTCCATTATTGAAATAACCCACCCATATACGGCCCTGACGATCTTTATACATTGATCGAATACGTTGGTCGTTCAAGCCTTTATTGGAGGAATATTGAAGAAAATGGTCATCTTTCAAAACAAATATTCCTTTGGAGTAAGCGCCAAACCATAAATTACCCAAGCTATCTTCAATAATAGCTCTTGCAAAGGACTGAGGAATACCATCGCTTTCGGAATAATGCCTGAAAACATCGCCATAAAAGGAACCGATTCCGCCCCCCTGGGTGCCTATCCACAGTTTATTATGATGATCTTCACTCACCCAGGTTATATGGTCATTGATCAGTCCCTCGCGCTCACTGTATTGCTTAAAACCTGTACCATCATATTTAAAAAGACCGGATGTGCGTGTACCTACCCAGATGATATTTGTGTGATCTTCAAACAAGTGCGTAATGTCGTTATCAGGAAAACCATTGGTGGTATTGTAGCGAAAGAAATTTTCTCCATCAAAGCGGGCCAGGCCTGCCTGGTCGGTACCCACCCAAATATCGCCCAGGTGATCAACCAGAAGAGTCGTGACATAATTATCGTGCAGGCCGTTGGAAACAGTATAGTTTTGAAACGATTCACCATCGAACATGGAGATCCCTTTGCCCCGGGTTCCAAACCACATATTACCTTGTAGATCTTCCGCAATTGAATAGACGGTGTTTCCCGCCAATCCATGTTGGGTGTTAAATACCGTAAATGTATCGTCCACCCATCTGATTACCCCCCCGTTAAAAGTACCGATCCAGATGGCACCTTTTGAATCTTCAAAGAGTGATTCAATTCTGTTGCCTGGCAATCCGTTTTGGGTGGTAAATGATTTAAAAACTGAACCATCAAAAATGATCAGTCCTTTAAGGCTGGTGCCAATAAGCAAACGCCCTTTGCTATCAAAATATATTGAAAGGATGAAATCGTCTGCCAGACCCTGCCCGGTAGTATAGTTGGTATAGTGCTTTCCGTCAAATTTGATTATTCCGGCTCCGTAGGTAGCCATCCATAAATGACCCTTATCGTCAAAGGTAATGCAGCTGATATCGTCGTGGGCCATTCCCTGAGCACGGGTATGGAAAGCAAAGCTATAGGGGTTTTCGGCCCGCATCAGGGGGTCTTTGGCTGCAAAAGTTTGAGGCATGCCCGCTTTTGCAATAAAAGGTTCATGGGCCACAGTATCAGAAACAGCCAATAAGTCAGAAATTACTGGCACAGAATCCTTCAGTAAAAGACTTTTGTGGGGTTCTATAATAAAATAATCTGATCGCCTTAGGGGTAAAGTATCTGGAAGTATTAATTTGCCTGCAGTTAACGATGGAAGAGGAAATTCCTTTGAAACGGCTTCAGAAGCATCCACACGGTAACCGTCTATATGCAAAGAGGGTAAATTAAATGAAGTTTTCGATACCTTTGGTTGCTTATGAAGGCAACCAACAAAGATTAAAATCAGGATTAAAGTCAGCAAAAGAAATTTCTTCACAGCCTGTAGTTTTTTGTCATTTTGTGTATAAAAAGAAAATACAACCAACATCAACAATGGGGCCATTATAAAGTTCTATAATTTCAAATCCTTCTGCATGAATGGCATCTACCAGTACTGGATAATCTTTTATACGGTTAATGGCTCCGCAAATGTAAACTCTTTGGTTGTAAACACCTGTACATCCACCAAAGAATCCTGAGCTATACCCCTGTAATTCAATACCCTGAGGATCTACATCATAAAATCTTCTTTTCTGGATTGTTAACGCCTTCCCGATTCCACGATCGGATGTAAAGAACCTGTCGCCCAGCAAAATTGTATTGCACCTTACATAGCCCTGTTTGCAGTTAAGCAGGGTATGGTGTGTTTGTTGAATGACCGGGTCACAGATATCGTGGTTATGAAGCACCCCAAAGGGCGTATACAAGGCATTATAGTGCGCGGTAAAAGGATACTTTGCCCCAACAGGTGATTCACCTTCTAAGTAATCCACTCCATGTTCTTGTAAAATATGTTTGTATTTTTCAGGCGTATTGGGTGCAATAATCAACCCTGCGGGATGTTGGTAAAGAAATATATCGGGGTGACCCGATATAGCCTCATAACAGATGCCCCGGGTTTGAAAATTAACCACTTCACCCAGCCTGGCCAATTCCTGTTTTGCCTCATTGGGAGCTTTATTATCTATGAATATCAACATGATAATGTCCTTTCTTTATAGATGCATCTGCTGTAAAATATACCCCCCTATAGTATTCCTGCAATTTTTTCCTGTTCAGGGCTTTGTATCCGATAGCAGCATTAAGTTGGGCAGGATTAACATAAATATCAATTTTGGTGCCCGGCAGATATCCGGGATAAAGGGCAAATCTAAGATGCCACACCTGAGTCATTACCTGCTCACCAAATGCCTGATGAAAGGGCCCCGCTACAAGGGTTTGTCCGTTAAGAAAATTCTCGGCCGGATGCAAACCCATGCGCAATACTTTTACTCCGGCCTGCTGAAAAACTTCATACAATTGTGCACACAGTGCAATAGCTTCTTCGATGGTTTGTGGACTATACTTTCCATGAAGATAAAGAGCTTCAAGGGGTGTATCGCGGATAACCAGGGTTGGATATATCCTGGTATTATCGGCCTGAAGTTCTATAATGGCATGCGCCGTATTCAGTGATTTTTCGGGTGTATCTCCGGGCAAGCCTGTCATCATTTGTAATCCCAGTTCGAAGCCTGCATCTTTTATCATACCGGCTGCATTTACCACATTCCGGGGCGTATGTCCACGACCGCTAAGGTTTAACACTTCCTCATCCATAGATTGAGCACCCAGTTCAATGGCAACGACTCTTTTCTTGCTTAGGTTGTTAATCAACTCTTGCGAGATATAATCGGGACGGGTAGATATTCTGATGCCATCGACCCTACCTGATTCCAGATAAGGTTGAACCACCTGCAGGTATTCATTTTGATGGGCGATCGAAAGTCCTGTAAAACTACCTCCAAAAAAGGCCACCTCTACCCTACCGCATCCAGGCTGCAAGGTTGTCAGATGTTGATCAATAACATTTTTCACAT
>JBEPXC010000199.1:0-6795 GCA_041642035.1 Sphingobacteriia bacterium | reverse complement strand
GAAGAAATCTTTACCTGGCTGGTGGCAGGATTGGGATACAGCTTAACGGCTGACATTTGTGCTTCATCAACAGCAACCTGTATTCCAAATACATCATCAACAACGGTGTCAGATTCTACCACAAGGGTTCTGAAAGGCTCGCCGGCCCATTCGGCATCGTCGAAGGTAGGTCCGTCGAAATACTTATAGGTGTAGGTACCTGCTTCCAGTTGCAGATTTTTGGTGAAAAAGAAAACATTGTCGGTAGGATCCATTTTCTGTTCCGGAAAAGTACCGGGCACTGAATTATCCCAGTCGAGGATAGTACCGGTCATGTATACTTCTGTTTCGCCGGCAACAAATGCATCATGCTCTCTCATATCTACATTAAAGGTAACATCATACAGGGTGGGCATTACCAGGGTAATGTCAACGATGGTATCGCCTCTGCCTACATTTAGGGTACCCGTGGCAGGAACAAAATCACCCTGAACGACCTCATAGTCATACGAACCACTGGTGCGAACAAATTCATATACCCCTGCATCGAAAGTCTCACCACCGAAAGTGATTATGGCATCGGTAATGGCGGCTCCGTCAGCATCCTTAACATCGAAAGTAACGGTGTGGAACAATACCATAGGCATTTCTACCATGGAAGTCACCAGCCAGTTGTCGGGAGTTAAGGGAGTATCGTTGGCAAACGACTGGCTTCCCATATGTGTCTCATAACCACCCTGAACCAGCCTTATAGCGTAGTACCAGTCGAGGGTATCGGTGTCGTTGTTGAGGGTATACCATCCCATGGGCAACCATTCTTCATCATATACAACGGTTTCATCCTCTATGGGATCGAAATCGGCGGGTACGCCTCCTTCGAAATCTTCAGAAAGCAGCACAGCAATGGAGTCGTTCACCAAATCATGGGCTTCGATCCTTACATTGTCCAGGATAACACGGTCCATGTTGGTAGATCCATTGTGTCGGAAAGCCACCCTGATGTTTTGGCTTTGGAATTCAGAGATCTCAATCTCACGGCTTTGTAATACATAACCCGTCATGTCCTGGGTAAGGGTTTCTTCAAAAACCATCTCGAAATCTTCGGGAGCCGGCTGCTGAAGTGCATCATCAACCACAGCAACCCATACACTATATTGTTCTTCGCGGTAGGCAGGTGTAGAAGCCGTTGGGGCAACATCCCAGGAAAGAAAAACATTATCAAAGATATCGGGTATTTCATTCAGCACAGCGGTAACAAACAAATTGCCATCTACTACAGTAAAGTATCCGGAGGTTTCGAAATACAGGTCTTTGTTGATGGTATAGCTGTAAAATCCGGGAGCAAGCTCGAAGGCATAGTCACCGGCAGCATTGGCTACGCTATCTACGGCGATTACCGCATCGGTAACCAGTTCTTCATCCTGATCAAATACGCTGAAGGTAACCGTATATAAAGGATCCACACCTGCTTCAAAGGTAACATCTATTACCAGATTCTGATCATCAACCACGAAGGTACCGGTCTCAGTAACAGACCCTTCTTTTTGAACGAAATATTGGTAGGTTCCGGGAAACAAATTAAGAGAAGTAACCCCGGCATCAAATGTCTCTGGTTCCAGGGTAAAACCGGTTTGCATATTGGCATAGGATGTGTTGTTGATAGATATAACCTCTGTACCACTTGCACCAGCGATGTTAAAATCAACGGTGAAAGGGTCAACTATCCGAAAATCATCGAAATACAGAGTAGCTCCCTGAGCAGTGCCCCCTTCATCTTTTGTAATCTGGAAACTGTCGAAATAATAGTTTTCACCATCCATTTTGCCATCGCCATTTACCCATGCTACTACATTATCAGGTCGGTTATAATCCCAGACAATACGTTTCCAGCCTGTCCAGTCGATGTTAATCCATGGTGAGCCTTCCAGTGTGGGAGCACCATCGCGGGTCATAAAGCGAAAGCGGTTGCCCGAGCCATCGCCATAAAGAAATACCTCAAGCGCCTGACCAGGCTGGAAGCGACGTTCAACAGTATTGGCGTTGCTGGCAGGCATGTGTTGGCGTACCAGATGAGAGGCCACACCGGTATATTCAGCATCGTTTTCCCATTGAATAGCAAGCTTAAAAGAACCCGTACTACCTGTTTCCGGGTTGACAATAACAGTTTCTGCAGCATTATAGGTTACAGAATCACCTTCTGCATTTTCCAGGACGATACCTGCGGTGCTTCCACTACCATCGGGAAGCCACCAAAGGGCGGTACCTTCTTCAAAATCATCGATGGAGGTGAAATTTCCATCCTGAGCAAACAGCTGATTGCTCATTCCCATGACCAACAGCATTGCCATGATTAGGTTTGTAAACTTTTGTTTCATAACGGTTTGATTTTTTAGTTTGTAATGATTGTTTGGTTACTTTGATAAACGGTATGCATGCCCAAAGGTTCGTATACTATCGTAAAACTATCTTCGGACATGCATCTAAACTTAACGGGTAATCTGAATCTTTGTGCGTACGATTCTTTTTCCAAGTTCTATGGCCAGGATATAAAAGCCCTCTTCCAAAGCACTAACATCCAGGGTGTGCGAAGAGCTTTGCTTTGCCACTATCCTGCGGCCCGACATATCGGTAATCCATACCGAGCGGAATGTAACCTCCCGGCTGATGTTGAGTTGATCTCCGGCAGGATTGGGATACACCACCAGGCTGGGCAACATATTATCATCAACAGCAGTAACATCTTCAAAAACAGCGGTCAGCTGATAGTTGACCCCGGGCATCAGGAACTGATATTCAGCCAGCTCGCTGATGACATCACCCCCACGATTGCTCCAACTCACAAAGCGGTAATTCTCTGCGGGAAGGGCTTCGATGGTTACCTCCTCATTGTATGGATAGCTTCCGGCCCCGCTTACCGTGCCAGCCCCTTCGGGCAGTATGTTAAGAGTAAGGGTATATAAACCTACCTCAAAATGGGCTACCAAAGTGATTGCTTCCGCAGGCATGGCAAAAGTATATTTTGTCGCCTGACTTAACTCATTGCCATCGGCATCTGCCCAATGGCTAAAGGTATATCCTACCGAAGGAATGGCTTCTATCGTTACCTGCTGTTGGTGTGCATAATCTCCTGCGCCCACTGCAGTACCGCCCTCCAGGGGCTCGACATCAATACCCAGGGCATAAACCGGTGCATCATCCACCTCTATCTTATCCAGCATCAGCATATAGTCGTCATCAGAAACATATCGGATGGCAAAGCGATATACCTGTCCTGAATACTCACCCAGGAAATAAGAATAGGGAGTCCACACACCGGGCACATCAAGATATTCTCCTTCTGAGATCATAGTGAAGTTCTCGGGATTGAATTCAAATGAGGTGCTGTCGTCCAGAGAGATATAAACCTGAATGCGCTCGGGGCCATAGGTAAGGGTATCGATGGATTTGGCGTAAAAGCTCAGTTGAGAGATATCGGTAGCCCTGAGTTGTGGCGAAATAAGCCATTTGTCTTCGTTAATGGTCTTCGACTGCATGGCGATCAGGTACTGCCCGCCATCTACTGCAGGATGATCCTCATAGATGGGAGGGTCGGTAAAGATTGGGTTGAGCACCTTAAAGGCATAAGGATCGCCCGATCCGGGGAAGGTAAATCCGGCGGGATTCCATGTACTGTCGGCTTTCACATCCACAGTCATCCATGGAAAGATATTGGTGGTAAATCCCGCATAGTCCTGCCAGTTCTCGAACAGGGTGGTGGGGTAATCGGCCTGCTCTTTTTGCACAAAGTGCAGCTGGTCGAAAAAAACAGCCCCTTCGGCCAGGCCTCCATCGGCATAGGCCAGATGAAAACCATCCATATAAAAGTTGGCCCCTTCTATGATACCATTGCCATTGACCCATCCAACAGCAGGATCGTTGCTCAAATCCCAGCTGATCAGCTTCCATCCTATCCAGTCGAGGGTAACCCATTGATGGGACTCCAGGTGATTGAGTCCGTCGCGAATCATCATACGCACGATATTACCCGATCCATCACCAAAAACATACACCTGCAGAATATCATCAACATTAAAACGGATGCTGTTTTGTGAGGCTGTGGCAGGGATATGCTGCCTGATGTAGGGAGTACCCACATAATCCATGTCCCAGCCATAGCTTAATTTCATGCTTCCGGTGCTGCCCAGCGAATGATTAACCACTTCAACATTGTGTGTACGGCTGGTCAATTCGGTAATAACACCCAGGGTCTGACCTGCCTGTTGCGGATTCCACCAGCCGGATATACCTCCATTGAAATTGTCGATTACTGTAGTTTCGGTAATGGGCTCATTGACCACATAAAACTGTATCTGCTGGAAAGTGGTGGTATTGTTAAACATATCAGAAAGCCCTTCAAAAACAGAAAGGTTATAAGCCTTACCCGCGGTTAGGTCCTCGGTGGGGAAAAAGTGCAATACACTTTGCTCATTGACCACCTGGTGATCAATGACTCCCTGTATGGTATCACTGTAATCGATGGAAATAAGCGAAAGCGTATAATCAGATATGCTTTCGGTAATGATTACTTCATCGTACACCAGTCTGATCACAGGACGCAGCATGCGGGCAGGTGTGGTAGCTGATGGAGAATAATCAACCAGCTGTGGAGCATCGGTATCCTCATCGGAAGTGGTAAAATTCAGAATGTAATTGCCCCCTTCTGTACCATCCCCATCGCCATCGAGAAACTGGTCGGTAAGGCTGTTTTTGGCCACATCACCATCGATGGTAAGGGTATAATCCTGCAAATAAGCAAGCTGTATGGTATTAATCTCCAGCACAAAATCGTTAATCCATGTATATTCTGCTACGGCGAGAGGATCGAAAGAGATAGCGTTTTGTGTAGCAACACGATCCATCTTACGGCTGAAATGAATGGTAAGTTTGGTTCCGGGGATAAGATTGTCCAGCTCGGTTGAAGGTTCAACCAACAATACGATAGCCGGCGTAAATGAGGTCATCAGGGGGTCGTAAAAGCTGAGGTTTTCAGCCGTGCGCCCATTGGGGTTGGAAACAATGTCAAGGGTATCGGTTATGCTCTGATAACCTTCCTTGCTCACCAGCACCTGAACTGTTGTATCGGGTTCCAGCCCAGGAATAAAATAAAACCCGTTTCGAAGGGCCTCCGGATTGGTGGTATACTTATGGAAAAGAGAGTCGTAACCATCGGTGACATAGGTTTGATCGCCAACAGAAATGGTAACATCATTCATGGGCAGGCCGGTTTCTATATCGCGCACAATACCTGTGGCTACCCCTATGGCTGGTCTGTCCACACCATGCCACTCCAGGAAGGAACGAAAGGCTGAAAGTGCCTCCAGGTCTTTCCATTGGGCATTCATATTGCGCATCTGCTGGGTAGGATTGGTATGAAAGCCTGCTTCACTCAGCAAAGAGGCCATGGAAGACATCCTGTTGACATAAAGATAGGGTTGTTGATTATCGTGATGTGCAACATCTCCCTGGTAATATATCCTGTCGGCATAGTTTCCACGCTTGTCAATCCGCATAGCACCGGTAAGATCTTCATCCAGAATGGCCCCGTAAGCCCCTCCACCTTCGGGCGTCTTCTCTACCAGGGTACCATTGCTTTTCCATCCGCCATATAGCATTAGGGTGCTGTTGGCCGCCGGGGGACCGGCATCGCTGTGAATGGAATAGTAAAAATCAGTGGCCAGGGTATTGGCCAGGGCTACACGGCCTTCCAGGGAAATATTATCCTGATCGGTCAGTCGGGCAGTGAAGACAGTGTCGATATCGGTTTGCTGGATAAACATCCCCTTAAGGGCAA
Source organism: Sphingobacteriia bacterium (assembly GCA_041642035.1). GTDB lineage: Bacteria > Bacteroidota > Bacteroidia > Bacteroidales > UBA7960 > SKVR01. The sequence goes on along the minus strand of JBEPXC010000199.1, from coordinate 986 downwards.
GCCCTACCCGCAAAACTTTTTCGGCCTCACTGTAGTTATACAGGCCCATATTCTCTTTCTGAGCGTGCCCCTGGTCTATAAAAAGGGTCCAGCCCTCAAGGCCTGTAACCTGCTGCGCGTGTATGGGATGCGATAAATTCAGCACAAGGCATAGCAGGAACAAGCCTGAAACAACCTTGCTTACTTTTTGGTATAAATGGTTCATAACAGTTTCCTTTGAAGGTAAAAAAATCGGTTGTTATTCCAGCCTTAGCCTATAGATGTTGCCATCATCAGGGTTGTCGAAGAGCACGGATTTACCATCCGGCGACACCGCGGGCTTAAGTGCAGGCATATCTACATGCCCTGTAAGCAGCGTATATACACCGCTTTGCACCTCTACGGCATACAGATCTGCATCGGTGATGTTATAGCCGTCATCCTGCGTAACCGATACGATGGCATAGTTTCCCCCGGGCATCCAGGATGCTTTTTCGCCGTTTCCTATCTGTTGCAGACCCGAACCATCGGAGTTCATTACATGCAGGCCCAGTCCCTGTATCTGGAAAGAAACCTTCTGCCCATCAGGAGAAGGGCTGAGATTAAAGATCATGCGACCCTCAAAATCGGCCAGCTTCTTTGTATTGTTGGTTTCAGGATCCAGTTGATAGAGCTCATCCATAACGGCGTATACTATGGGTTTGCTTTGCTGGCTCTCCTTCTTGGTTAATTTGGGAGAGGAGCTAACCAGGGCTTTACCCTTGTTCACATAAACGATCTGCGAGCCATCACTGCTCCATTGGGGCAGACCCTGTATACCTCGTGATTTGTCGACAATAATTTCGTAAGATGCCGTTTGGGTATCAAAGATTTTAACCTGGTTTAGGCGACGTCGGTTTTGGGTAACCGCTGTTCGTCCCAGGATGAATTTGCCATCGGGCGACCAGGAGAAACCAAATCCCACGGCTTCATCAGCGGTGAGCAGTCGTATATTCTCGCCATGGGCA
>JBEPXC010000198.1:0-6821 GCA_041642035.1 Sphingobacteriia bacterium | reverse complement strand
TAGCAGGTTTAATTTTGCACATCCAGGCCAATATCTCTCCTGTAGTTTTTGTGATGAAACTGAATTTTTTGTGCGTTTTGCATGCTCAGATCACGTGCTTTTTGGAGAGAAGAATGTGTGCTGGTTACAGCGATTACCCTGCCCCCTGAAGTTACGATCTTTCCATCCGAATTATCTGCGCCGGCAAAGAAAATATCGCTTTCTGCAATATCTTCAGTACCCGTTATTGGATAACCTTTTTTATATGCTCCCGGATATCCTCCCGAAACAAGCATTACGGTTACAGCATAATCAGATATAACATCGAGGGTGTACTTGCTGAGGGTGTTGCCTGCGATGCCTTGCAGCAGCGATACAAAATCCGATTTTATCCGTGGAAGTATCGCCTCGGTTTCCGGATCACCCAGTCGTACATTATATTCTATAACATAAGGTTCTCCCTGCACATTCATCAGGCCGATAAAAATAAACCCTTTGTAATCAATACCTTGTTTTGTCAATCCTTCTATGGTAGGTTGCACAATGCGCGACTTTACCTTATCCATAAATACCTTGTCGGCAAATGGAACAGGAGATACGGCACCCATCCCACCCGTATTGGGGCCTGTATCGCCCTGGCCTATTCTTTTATAATCCTTGGCTTCAGGCAAAAGGATCCAGTCCTTGCCATCGGTAGCTACAAAAACAGATACTTCGATACCCTCCAAAAACTCTTCTATAACGACCTTTTGTGATGCTTCTCCAAACGACTTTTTATTAAGCATTTGGTCCAGTCCGTTTATGGCTTCTTCCAGATTATCTGCAATTAATACACCCTTGCCCGCTGCCAGCCCATCGGCCTTAAGCACATAAGGAGGATGAAGGCTTCTGAGAAACGAAACCCCCTCTTCATACGTGCCAGCATCAAAACTATGATAAGCCGCAGTAGGAATATTATTGCTGATCATAAACTCCTTGGCAAATTCCTTGCTCCCTTCCAGTTGCGCACCCCTACTATCGGGGCCAACTACCAACACCCCGGGATTGGCGTTCTGAATATAATTTGTTATTCCCTTAACCAGGGGTTCTTCTGGTCCTATCACCACCATATCAATGGCTGATGAATCGATAAAAGATGAAATGGTCTCAAAATCGTTGAGGCTCAGTTTTACATTCTTGCCGCACAACTGTGTGCCGGCATTGCCCGGAGCAATATAAAGGTTTTTACATAATGGACTTTGCTTAATCTTCCATGCAATGGCGTGCTCTCTGCCTCCTGAGCCCAATAATAAAATGTTCATAGTGTTACGATTAGTTGGTCTTTACCTCAATTTTTCAGACAGCCCAAAAGTATAAAAAATCTTTGGGAGTGGGTGTCTTTTTTATAGGCCTGAAAGGATTGTTTAAAAATTATTGATCGTCACGCCAGGACTTTTCAACATCCAGTTAAGGATTTTTCATTGACCCGTAAAGACTTTCCATCGTCCGAAGGACATGGAAAGGTCTGGGTATAACGAAATCGAACCTTAAGGACCATCAAGACAGCCTGACTCGATTTTTTCGGGAATGGAAAGTCCTTCGGAAGTTTCCATGTCTTGAACCAATACCGGACAATGCTTCAGCCCTGTAAGGGTGAAACAATTGTATCCCCGGGTGTATGTCCATTTCTTGCCTGTTTATTGTTTATTAATAACCAGCCTGGAAATGTATAGTATGCTGTTTTTGTCTCTGATGGATACTATATATAGTCCTTTTTCAAGGTTTGTTGTATCGATCAATATTGTGTCTTCAGATGTTACTGCGGCATACAAAACAGCCTGTCCCAGTGTATTATATATGATTATACTAAGGGGGGTGCTGCTTGCTTCGTTTAATGCGATGGTAACACGAGATTGCGCTGGATTGGGAAATATTCTTAATCCGGTCGCTACTGCCGGATCTACTGATACATTGCTTGCTTTACTCACCTGGAACCAATTTATGTTAAACTCACCTGATTTGATATATAACCTGAGGGTGTATCTTCCTTCGGGGAGATTAACTGTAATGGGTATAGTCTTCCAGGTTTGCCAGCCTCCCGTTGATGCGATGGTAAGAGTGCCAGCGTCGGTAAAGGTATTTCCTTCTCCGGTTTTAATGATCAGTTCATTGGAGGCCCTGATGGTTGCCACTCTTACAATAAAAGTATAATAGCCGCCTTGTGCTACAGATACCTTATAATCAAGATAATCACCGGGATTTGCATACCCCATATTGTATCCGCCACCTGTATCCGTGCAGGCTTCACTTGTCATCCCGTTGTTGAAGGAAAAGTTTTCGGCTTCAACTTTGGCCGGAAGAGCAAACCTTGTCGGAAGATTATTCTTTACTGTCATGTTATGGAAGACATCCAGAGGTAGATCTGAATGCGAAATAGAGGCTGCTTCGTAAGACAGCCTGATGCTACCCCCATAGTATAATGGCTCTTCTACCCCCAGGATAAGCGTGTTTTCATTGCTTCCACTACCTGTAACAGAAGTAATGCTTACCGCACTATCATTAATGGTAAGGGTGAAGTCGTCTGTACTTATTTGATCAGAAGGAGTGGTAGGTGGTTTGTTTAGTGTCAGCATGATTTCTTTACCATCGGATGAGGTTTCTGCCCATAGGCTTTTAAAGGCAATGCTATCCATGCTTATAGGATTGGAAAAACTAAAATAATTCAGATTTGATCCACCCTGTTCGAATATGAATTTTACCTTATGGGTGCCTTCTTCAAGAATAAGGTCCGATACTTTAGTTGTTTTCCATGTTTGCCATCCCGCAGTACCCGCCAGGGTTATTAAGGGTGTAATGGCAACTCCGTTAATTTCCAGTCTTATTTTTGAACCTCCGGAGCCTGAAGCAGATCGGATATCTAACGAATAAGCAGCCGTCGAATCAGCATGAAGGGTATATTCCATCCACTCATCGTCTTCTGTCCAGCCAACATTATAGCCATTGGTGGTATATGTATCCAAACAGCTTTGGATATCTACTCCATCATTTCGGTATGACCAGCCTTTATTCCATTCTTCATAAACATTAGTATTGAGATGAAAATTGGCTGAATCGGTATCGAAGTAGGCATATCCGCTGCGACCAAGGTTGTAATCGGTTGCATATATGGGTTCACCCACACTAAAGGCAGTGAAAGGAATGGTTTCATTGGTGTGGGGTTGACGGATCAAGGCATCAACAACATCTTTCTGGTAAATACAGTTTTCGATGCGATGATTTTCGGCAAACTGCATTACAGCATTAAAGGCCGCTACTTCACCAGGATTGGCTGCTGTTCCCTTCCAGTAATTGATCAGGTTGGTATAGTCGCTGTTTACCACCACCCGAAGGGGGTTGTTGATTCCTGGTTTCTTTACCGGCCACATGGCCCAGCCAATACGGTTTTTCTCCATTAAAGAGATCAGGCTGCTGAACCAGACATTGGAGTTCTCTCCACTTTCGCCCAGCCAAATGGGAATGTTGTAGCTGTTTCTAAGAGTGAGTGCAAAATTTATGGATGCCTGATCGTTGTAACTCCAGTATTTGTGGAAACTGTAAACCATATTATCATCCCAGGGTGGCGTCATGCCGCTGAAATCGTTTGCAAAACCATTGCCTTCCACAAAGATGATATGATTGGTATCTACTTCGCGAATGGCTGTTGTAATGGCGACCATCAGGTTTTTAAGCTGGGAGTTGTTGCCTTCGGGAAATGCCCAGTTGGTTTCATTGATCAGGTCATATCCTCCAATCCAGGGCTCATTGCTGTAGCGTTCAGCGAGTTTTTTCCAGAGGGCAATGGTTTTGTTTTTATTTAACTGGCTTTCCCACAATGAGGGTTTGGAGGGATCATAATCAGAAATGTTGGCATCTTTACCTTGCCCCCCGGGAGCACCATGGAGATCAAGAATGAGATACATCTCATTGTCTTCGCACCAGCGCAATAAGGAATCCACCATCACAAAACCTTTGTCTATCCATGTGATCTCTCCTACAGCGGGTTCATCTTCTATGGGTGGGGTAAACCATTTGTAATGCATGGCAACCCTGACACTATTGAAGCCCCATGATTTCATGGAATCTACATCAGTTTTGGTAAAATGATCCCGCAACCATTTATCGTAGAAAAGCTCTGTTTTTTCTTCTCCAATGGTTTGCACCAGTTTAGCATGAAATTCATGCTGGGTTCCTGCCACATCCGATGTTTGCATCATGTACCCTTCCTGCAACATCCAGTTTCCTGTGCCGATGCCTCTTAGGATCACTTCATTGCCCTCCCCGTCATAAATGAATTTTCCGTCGCGATGCAGATAACCTTGCCCTGATAGGGTATTGGTACCCATTAGTATTAGAAGTAGAAATATGACAGCACTCTTTTTCAGTAAAAATGTAACCATGGTTTTATATTAATTAGAATTAACAGTGATTATGAAAAGGAAATAGGGGAAATAATTACATGCAGTAACAGACAATGATTGTTATTCATATAGAGCCGGATTTTATATCGAAGGTGCTGTCCGAAAGTCAATTGAAAAAATGCCTGAGAATGCTCTGATTTGAAAAGTCTCTTAAAACATTTTCAAATATGGTACTCTACAGACGAGGTAAAAATACGAAAAAACCTTTGTTTAAGCTAATTCTGAAATTTATACCGAATCACATTATTCGAGACTGCATAAAAAATCATCAATCCAATAAGAGAACTTAAATCATTCAGTCAACTGGCACAAAGGCAAAAGAATCAGAAAATTGTTCTAAAGGCACGATATCGAATCCGGTTTTTCCCTTAAAGACCCATACAGCAGTATCCTTTACATTTTCCCCCTCCAATACTTGATGTCCCTGTCGGGTAAAGTGAACTTAAACCGTATCATAAGCGTATCATAAGCGTACCATAAGCGTATCATAAGCGTATCATAAGCGTATTTGAACGACTTAACTACGCTAATGAAACGCCTGTGATACGACAATGCTACGGCAGTCATTTCCTCTTGATTCCCTTTATGGACATCCATTTGCCTAACTTAAATGATTGATTAAAAGAATATTAATTCGGGAAAAAGCTTTTTTTCCCGGGATAGGTTTGTTAGCTTTGCCGCAAAATGGAAAACAACAAATAAATGTCCACATAGCGATGCTTAGCGAAGTATTTGATAAAGATACCGAAGAGGTATTTGAGACTCCCATTGTGCAGCAAACCTCCTACTGGTCGGAAGTAAAAAGGCAATTGGGAGTAGACTCATACGCGTTTAATTTCAAAGTAAAATGGTCGGATATTCATAATGCGGCAAAAAGTAAAAGTACCATTACCTCCGACTTGCTGGTTGTGATAGAAAATATCGACCGACAGCATTGTTATGCCTACGTTCCCTATGGGCCCGAGCTGGAGCCTGATGCCGACCGGCAGGGTGTTTTTCTGGAAGAGTTGTCGGAGTGCCTGCGTTCCTACCTTCCCCCTCACTGCATCGCCATCCGGTACGACCTTTTCTGGGAATCTTGCTGGGCAAAGGAAAGCGATTTTTATGACATAAGGGGTAACTGGAATGGTCCTCCACAAAACCATATCCAGGAATTGCGTTTCAATTTCAATACCCATAACTGGAATTTTCAGAAAACCAGTACCAACATCCTTCCCACCAACACTATATTTCTCGATCTGAGCAAAAGTGAACAGGAATTGCTTGGCGCCATGAAGCCCAAAACACGCTACAACATCGGTTTGTCTATGCGCAAAGGAGTAGAGGTGAAATCTTTTGGGATTGATAACATTGATGTATGGTACAAGCTTTATGGTGAAACAGCACGCCGCAATGGAATTTTTCTGCATGATATGGAATATTTTCTTGCTGTGTTTAAGGCCCGCACCAGTTGCTCACAATCACCCGCAGAGGTGATTTTGCTGGTTGCACAGGCTGATGAAATACCTTTGGCAGCCATGTTTCTTGTGCTTAGCCAGGATCGGGCATTGTATCTTTACGGGGCTTCTTCGGCACAGCATCGCAACCTGATGGCGCCCTATGCGCTTCAGTGGGAAGCCATGCGAATAGCTAAAAACAAAGGCTGCAGCGAATATGATATGTTTGGGGTGGCTCCACGACCCGACCCCGAACATCCCATGTACGGACTCTATCGGTTTAAAACGGGTTTTGGTGGCTCTGTGTATCGTTCTATGGGTTGTTGGGATTACCCATTGATGAAGGAAACTTATGCTCATTTTAAGGCATGGGAGATGAACGCAAAGGGCTATCATTTGTCGTGATACATAAAATGATCCTGGGCCTTACCTTCTGTTTTCCACTATAAGGCTCTTTTTATCTTCTCCCATTTATCGGTCGCTTTCATAGGCAATGCCTTTTGGCAAAGGTTTCAGGGTGGATTTACTGAAAAGACTGAAAACTGTTTAAAGTTATTGGCAGGATGGTAGTGCAAAAAGGCTACCCTTATTCATTTCGCCCGGGTAAAGAAAATATACCCATCGGACAATTAAACAACTGTTTCGTCCTACATTGCTTTTTTAAATCTGGTTTATTGTATTCCTTTGATCATTAGATAACGACAAATAAGGTTCGTTGTGCTACAAACATAATACAAATTAAAATGAACAAGTTATGAAAAAAGTGTTTTTAATTGCCGGACTATTGATTCTTTTCCTGAATTTATCTCAGGCTCAGTTGACCGTAAACCAAAGAATTCCATTAATTGGAAACGATGCACCCTCATTTACTGCCATGTCTACCCATGGGCAGATTTCATTTCCTGATGATTATGGGAAGAGTTGGAAGATTATTTTTTCTCATCCCCGCGACTTTACCCCCGTATGTTCT
>JBEPXC010000197.1:0-6826 GCA_041642035.1 Sphingobacteriia bacterium | reverse complement strand
GTTTCGTGCGAACGATAATTTACTTCCATTATTCCCACCACTCTGGCATCGACACCGGTACCCACCATCCCCACAGTAAACTCCCGCCCGTGGAGAAATTCCTCGATGAGCAAGCCTTGGTCGAAACGCTTGAAACGATCTTCGGCCACCTTTAACAGCTGACGGTAGTTTTTTACCTTCGAATCGGCTCCAATGCCTTTACCTGTGCCCTCAGCTACCGGCTTAACAAACAAGGGATACATAAGATTTACGCCCTTAAGTTCGTTCATATTTTCAGCAACCAGAAATGGAGCTGTAGGGATTCCTTTATCCCGGATAATGTGTTTGGTTAGACCTTTGTGAAGGGTAAGGGATAAGACCAGCACATCGGAAAACACATAGGGGATATCATAAACATCCAGAATGGCCGGCACCTGTGCCTCACGTCCGGTGCCTTTAACGCCCTCGCAGATATTGAACACCAGGTCCCAGCGATCTCCTTTTGCCAATCGATTAACCAGGTCTTTCACATTGCCTATCTTATCAACAATATAATCCAGTTGCGACAAGGCATCATAAATTCCGTTGATGGTTTCGGGAACATCAAACTCAGCAGCCTGCTCCGGGGAAAAACCCATGGCCAGGTAGTCTTCTTTCAGATCGTAGGTAAATCCTAGGGTGGGTTTATTCATATCTTTCTCCAAAATCATTTCATATTATTATGTTAGAATGGCCTTTTTACCGGTGGTCCAAAAAAAGCTATCGGTCAGGCCCTTGAAAAAATTCAGGGCATTTACCCCCAGGGTACGATTCAGATAGCCCCCTTCCTGAACCACCAGGGTGGGGATTTTAAGGCTTCCAATCATTCGGCCGTTTTTTTCAAAATCCCTGATACCAAAGGATAGGGTGCCTGTAGGGTCGCCTTTGGCGGTATCCAACCCAAAACATACAATCAGATAGTTTGGTTTAAACAATTTAACCTGCTGCAACGCATCGGCCAACACGGTGCGGTAATCATTGGCTTCCAAACCTTCCTTTATGGGATAGTTGATGTTATATCCCAATCCGTCCCCTTCGCCCTTTTCGTTGCGAAAACCACAAAAGTAAGGGTAAGATGTTGAGGGATGCCCGTGTATGCTGAGGGTAAGCACATCCTTGCGGCGGTAAAAGATTTCCTGTTGCCCGTTGCCATGATGGTAATCGATATCCAGAATAGCTACCCGCCCAACACGGGCCAGATATCCTGCCGCAACGGCTGCTGAGTTTAGATAACAAAACCCACCGAACACATTGGTTTCGGCATGATGACCCGGAGGTCTAACCAATGCATAGGCCAGGCCCCCATACATGATAATACGGTTTGCACAACTCAACGCACAATCCACCGCCCGGCTGGCAGCCTTCCACACATTGTGATGGATAGGTGTGAAGGTATCGATACAAAAGTATCCCGGCAACACACTCACATCCTTGGGCCGTCGGGTGGGATTGCGGATGGGAAAGACATAGGGGTAAACAGAATTTCCTTTGGGAAAATTTACTTCCGACTTCTTCAAAAAATCGACCAGATCGTTGCTGTGCACAGCCCGAATGTGCTTATCAGGAAAACTTTCCACAGGGATTTTTTCGAATAGTCCCGAATTTTCCAGATGTTTCATGATGGCAGAAATACGCACTGGGGCCTCTACGTATCCTACCTCTCTTACATGGTGTATCGCATGTTCGTCATTAACGGTGAGGAACACACGCGTTTTCGCTTTTATGGTATCTTCTCCTACCCTGGGTGCTGCTTTTACATGACTTGAAGTTTCTGCTGTAACTTTGGAATGATTGTTTTTAGATCGCTTGATATACCTGTTGGGGCGCAGCACAACGGGATCATCCTGAAAGGAGTTTACCACCTTGTTGATGTATTCTTCAGGGCAATAATCCGCGTATTTTCTTCGCAAAATGGCATTGACAATTTTTTGGGCCCTTTTGGCAGAGGGCAGTTTTGCGCTGTCCAGGGCATCGAAAACAAGGTAGGGGGCGCAAGTATCCCCAGGCTTAACCGGTGTTTCGTACAACGTATTGGCAAGGGGACGGGCACCATATTGCTCATAGAATTTCAGCCTGCTGGCATTTTGCAGTAACATATCCTTCTCGGGGCACAGTAGTGGATCATCCGGCAGACATTCCATAAAGATACCACTTGATTTAAGCATCAGGGCTTCTTCGCGACAGCGTTGGTAAAGCGCTCCTCCCACCCCCGAGGTGATCTGCTCTTTGCGTGTGGCGATATAGTCCAGGTAGCAAAAGTCCAGATCGGGAGCATGCAGCAAAAGAGCGAATCCCCGAACATTTCCATTGAAATTATCAGCTACCAGCAAGATGCAACGAAACTGGAATTTCAAGGGATCTCTTAATTGCTCAGGAATGCGTTGTATTTTTTCTTCATCTACCTCCGTGAATCTCTGCCGCATTATATCCATTACCTGTGCCACCGCATGTTTGTTCATGGGGTATATGTCGTCGGAAACCTTCCTAATGCGAAACATGGTGTGTTCTTTAGTGATACAACGAATCAAAAATCGGGGTAGCGGTATGTTTTCCCTTCGTAATTTCTCAGGATTGCATGTCCATTTTCATGACCCTGGTAATAATCGGGCAACAGGGGTATTTTACCCCCGCCGCCGGGAGCATCAATTACATAATGAGGCACTGCATATCCCGAGGTATGTCCGCGCAATCCTTCAATAATATCCAGCCCTTTTTTTACCGAGGTACGAAAATGTGCCGACCCCAGTATGGGGTCGCACTGATAGAGATAATAGGGTCGGACTCTGTTTTTGAGCAGACCATGCATCAGGGCTTTCATGGTATCAACCTCATCATTGATCCCTTTGAGCAGAACCGTCTGACTTCCCAGGGGTATGCCGGCATTGGCAAGGCTTTGCAGGGCTTTTGACGATTCGGGGGTTATCTCATCAGGGTGGGTGGCATGTACACTGATGAAAAGAGGATGATACTTTTTAAGGATGGATGTCAGCGACCGGGTAATGCGCTGGGGCAATACCATGGGTACTTTTGTGCCAATTCTGATCATTTCAACATGAGCGATGTTGCGCAGCGCCGACAAGAGGAAATCAATGTGCTTATCGGACATGGTAAAGGCATCTCCACCTGAAATCAACACGTCGCGTATTTCTGAATGCTGACGGATATAATTCAGGGCAGGCAACCAGGCGTGTATTCCCTGGTGACATTTTTGCGAAGACACCATATGCGAGCGTGTGCAATAGCGGCAGTAGGCGGCACAAAAACCCGTTACCAGAAACAACACCCTGTCGGGATAACGATGCACCAGGTTGGGTACAACACTATGGTCGCCCTCCGAGAGAGGATCAGATGCTTCACCGGGATTGATAAGAAATTCATCCAGCACAGGCACCATAGATCGTCGAAGAGGGTCCTGGGGATCCCGGGGATTCATCAAACTGGCGTAATAGGGTGTAATGCGAAGGGGCAGGCTGTCCTGAAAGCCCGGTCGGGGAAGAATCTCATTTTCACTCAGTGTCAGTATGGCCGACAGAGACTGCATGCTGGTAAAGGAGTTTTTCAACTGCCATTGCCAGTTGTTCCAGTCTTTGGAGCTTACACCGGGAAAATAATGATGGAGAAAATCACTCGAACGCTTGCTTAGGCAGGGTTCGTTGTTGAGGGTTCTGACAGGCGTTGACAGAAGCGAACCACTTGGAGGTTCGTCAGGTTCATCGGCCTCAGGAATGCCTTTGCTACCAGCAAAGACAACCTTGGGTTGAAGCTCGGAAGCTTTCATTTCTTTTTAGATTAAAAGAAGGGGTTGATGAATAATTATTTTAAAGGCCATGGTCTTAAACTTTTAATTACTGCACATTTTAGCAGGTAATAACCTCGCTCAAAACTCACTACAATAGTAAATTATTTTTACATATAAAATACACGAACAGTGAATTTTTTATACATTATTTAAACAACACAATTGGCTTTATAATGTTCGGATTTTCAACAGGCCACAAGGGATTTATCTTGCAGGAATACGGGCAATGAGAAGCCGGGTATTAAAGCATAACAGTAAGCCTTGCCTGAAACAATACAAGAGTCCTTTATTTTTTAAATAATACCATGCAAATGGCGGGTAGAAAAATGAAAGCCTAATCCAAAAAATTGCTCTTTTAATATCTTTAAAGAACTTATAAAGCATGTTTAGTGACAGCAAAAAAAATATTTTCATAATCGCATTGTTTTTTTAAATGGGGATTGTATATTTACAGCACAATATCAGCTGCTTGTAATGTTTTTGTTCTAAAAGCGTCCAATGATGCAGAAGATGTTTTGAAAAAGCGCGAAACCAGTATCTCATCATACCAATAATACTTACACTTACTCTTGCCTTCAATGGGTTAAACCATTGCATGGCTAAATAATGTAGTATTCATAAAAAACCCAATGCGCATGAACAAGGATTTTAACCGTCGCGACTTCCTAAAAACCAGCGGAGTCGCCATGGCCGGCACAATGTTGCTGCCATCGATGCTTACCGGATGTCTCTCCGGAACCAGAGCATCCTCACCCCTGGCTTACCAGCTCAATGATTATCTGAATCATTTCGGGGTAAGCGAAAAAATGATCATGGAAATCATTGTGGAAGGATTGTCTAAAGGAGGTGATTATTGCGATCTTTACTTTCAGCACAACATCAACAATTCCATTGCTCTTGAAGACAATAGTGTAAATCGTGCCTTTTCCAATGTCAGTTTTGGGGTGGGCATACGTGTGCTCAACGGTGATCAGACCGGATTTTCCTATACCGAAGACATCACCATGAGCGCGATGAAGTCGGCCGCTCAGACCGCTGCCAACATTGCCAACAGCAGTGCCAAAGTAAAAGTTATGCCCCTGGCACAAAAAACCATTCCTTCCTACTATAAGATTAATACCCCCTGGGAGGAAGTGAGTATCAGCGAAAAGATTCCGCTGCTGCAAATGGTCAATGAGAAGACCTTTTCACTGGATCCGCGTATCGTGAAGACTAATGTTAATTTTTCCGACAGCACCTCATACATTCTGTTTGCCAATTCGGAAGGGGTAATAGCCTGTGACTATCAACCCATGAGTAATATCTATGCTTCTTGTGTGGCAGAACAAAATGGGAAAAAAGAGGAAAACAGTTTTAACATTTCCGGTCGTAACGATGTAAAGATCTATTCAGAGGCCAGTCTTAACAGGATTGCCACAAAGGCTGTAGAGAATACTGTTTTATTGTTTGATGCCGTGAGCCCACGGGCAGGTAAAATGCCTGTAGTCCTTGGGGCAGGAAGTTCCGGAATACTCTTGCATGAAGCCATCGGGCATGGCATGGAGGCCGATTTCAACCGTCGTGAAGAATCTATCTTCAGCGACAAGATAGGCAAGAATGTGGCCCAACCCTTTGTGAGTATTGTTGATGATGGTACCGTTCCCAATATGCGTGGTTCTATCAACATGGATGATGAGGGCAATGTAACCCAAAAAACCTATATGGTAGAAAATGGTGTGATGACCTCTTATCTTCACGACCGAATCTCGGCAAAACATTATGGTGTAAGCCCCACAGGAAATGGCCGTAGAGAGTCCTTCCGTCATATGCCCCTTCCGCGCATGCGCAACACCTACATGCTCAATGGCCCCCATAAAAAGGAAGAAATCATTGAGTCGGTTAAATATGGCATTCTTGCCGAATCCTTTACCAACGGACAGGTGAAAATTGGAGCCGGCGACTTTACCTTTTACGTAAAGCAAGGTTATCTGATCGAAGACGGGAAAATAACCCGTCCTATCAAGGATATCAACATCATCGGTAACGGACCCAGAGTCCTGAGCGATATTGAGATGGTAGCCGACGACATGGAAATGTCGGAAAGCTCCTGGACATGTGGAAAAGGTGGACAAGGAGTTCCTGCATCAATGGGACAGCCTACCGTTAAAGTGTCATCGATTACCGTTGGAGGCGTTAATGCCTGATTTTTTAACCTAAAGCACGAAAAAAAATGAATAATAAAGAACGCATGGAACTGGCCAAATGGGCCAGCGATTTTGCACAAAAGAAAGGTGCAAGCCAGGCTGCCGTAAGCATTTCAAGATCACGCTCTGTGCAGTTAGAGGTACGGGAGCAAAAAATAGAGACCATCAAGGAGTCGACCGACAACAATCTATACCTCCAGGTGTACCGCGACAATAAGTATTCGGGGCATTCTACCAACAACCTGAACAAATCGCAGCTGGAAAAATTCATCTCTGAGGCGGTTGAGGCCACCGCCTATCTGTCGCCCGATCCCGACCGACAGTTGCCCGACCCTTCGCTTTATCCAACCGATGTATCTGCTGATCTGGGGCTATATGATCCTAGCCATGAGAGCCTGAGCCCCGAATACAGAATTGAACATGCCATGAAAACAGAACAACTCCTTCGCCAGGGCTATTCCGAAATTTTATCGGCAAGCGCCAGCTTCAATGATAATTTATCGCAAGGAGTACGGGTGCATTCCAATGGTTTTGTGGGTGAAACAGCAAGCACCTATTTCGGAACCGGTGGCTCTGTTACCATAATGGATGCAGGTTCCAGACCCGAAGGGGGCTTTTGGGGAGGAAACCGCTTTTTGAGCAAACTCCCCGCCTCGGATAAAATTGCCGAAAAAGCACTCTTTGATACCTTGAGGCAAATTGGCCAAAAGCAAATTGCCACCGGCAAATACAATATGATTATCGACAATAGGATCGCAGGAAATATGCTCTGGAGATTGTTTCAACCCATGTCGGCCAGGAGCATACAACAAAAGAATTCCTTCCT
>JBEPXC010000196.1:0-6846 GCA_041642035.1 Sphingobacteriia bacterium | reverse complement strand
ATGTGGGGATATATGCCTTTTTGAAATTCACCCGCAAACTCGAAGGCAACAAGTTTATGCGTAAAATGGGCGTCGATAACATTGTAATCGTGCTGATCATGCTTATGTTTAGCATCTTTGGGGCTATATTTGGCATGAGTGAAGAGACCATTGCCTTTACGATAATCCTTATCCCGCTGGCCATATCCATGGGCTATGATTCGCTGGTTGGTGTATCGATGGTTTACATAGGGGCTCACCTGGGTTTTGCAGGAGCCATACTAAATCCTTTCACCATTGGCATTGCACAGGGACTGGCTGATATACCCCTGTTTTCGGGTATAGAATACCGCATGTTTAGCTGGTTAATCATTAATGCGATAGGGATATTTTTTGTGCTACGTTATGCAAAGAAAATCCGCAACAAACCTTCCAGTTCGATCATGTTTGAAGAAGACCTACACTGGCGAAAGCAAAAAGAAACTCAAACAGACACCATAACCTATTACACCCCTGCTATGGCATGGGTTGTATACGGGATAGTATTGCTGGCGCTTTTGCTTTTTTCTGTTTTTTATCCCTATACTACAATGACCGTAGGGCAATCTTCCTTTGGATTCTGGGTAATCCCCACTTCTACTATTTTGTTTGCCATTCTGGGTCTGCTATCTCTGCGAAAGTCGGTACATTTTTTCATCCTGCTGCTGCTTGCCTATACGATACTGTTCCTTATCGTTGGCGTAATGGGTTATGCATGGTATGTAATGGAAATAGCCACCCTGTTCCTGGCCATGGGAATTGCCAGTGGCCTGGCGATAAATAAATCGGCCGATGATATAGCCAAATTATTCCTTGAAGGGGTTAAAGACATCATGTCTGCCGCGGTAATCGTTGGTCTTGCAGGAGGAATTATCGTAGTATTGTCAGAGGGAGGCATTATCGACTCCATCTTGTATGGGCTCTCAAAAGCCATGGGTGATTTTGGAAATGTTGCCTCGGTAGGTATTATGTATGGGATACAAACCATCATCAATATCGTAATCCCGTCGGGATCGGCCAAAGCAGCCATTACGATGCCTATAATGGCACCCTTTAGCGATCTGATAGGTATTTCGCGTCAGGCTACGGTTATGGCCTTTCAATTTGGTGATGGGTTTACCAATATGATTACTCCCACATCAGGTGTTCTTATAGCCGTATTGGGAATAGCCCGTATACCTTACGATAAATGGGTGAAATGGGTATGGCCCCTGATTCTCACCCTTATCATAGTAGGTTTTCTATTGCTTATACCGACCGTAACGATGCCATTAAACGGATTCTAACGGTTTCAGCAACAAATAATGCTGTTATCGCACCTCTACGACCAGATACCGTGAGGCCAGCCAGAAACTTTCAGGTTTTAAGATGGTGAGATATAATTCACCCTCCTCGGTGTCAAACTGATAGGATTCGGTTGGATGTACGGTGATAACTTCGGGTTTCTCTCCATTGATGGTGATTCTGTTTACCCGTTTGATATCTACCCGGGTAAAGAAATCGAGGTTAAAATCATCCTTTAGTTTATCACTACGCCCCAGACCCAGAAAACCCCCTTCTCTGGATATAATATTGTTATCGGTAAGTTCGCGGCGCGAACCCACAGCATAATAGGCTGTATTCATTTCGAGGGTTTGTTCTTCAAGGCGGCGGTTTTTTTCCAGCGATTCCATCTCGAGGGTATCAAGTTTAGCAGTTAGCAAATCAACCCTTAGGTTCATAGATCCCAACTGGTCTCTCAGCAGGCTTATCTCAACCTCCTTTTCCTGGATAGTCTTATTAAGGCGCATTACAGATTCTTCAAAACCTTTGATGCGTGTGTCGGAGTTCCTGATGCGGTTGTTAAGACCCGCGATGAGGATTCTGTTCTTCTCCATCAGCTCACCTATTAATTTAATATCCTCATTGATAAGATCTTTTTGCGGGGTTCCTAATTCCAAATCGCCCACCGCCTGACGGGAAATAAGGCTTTCGGTTTCTTTGATAAGACGAAGGTTTTGTTCAATCTCATTGAGGTCAGAGAAATAGTTTTCTACGTTTTCCTTACTGTTTTCCATTTGAGCCTGAAGAGCCAGATTCTCCTGCTCCAGCCGCTCCACTTCAGCCTGGTTGTTGTTGCATGAAGCCAGTAAAAGGGAAAAGATTACCAGTAGAAAAGAGAGAGAAGGGATCAGCTTGACAGAAGGCAAACGGAACTTGCCGACCATGGGTATCAAAGAGAGGTGCTTTTTCATATGCTCGATCATTATCAGGGTTATGTAGGAGAATTTAAAATGGAGGAAAAAAAGTTTCATTGTTGATTAGGATAACTTTGCATCGTATTGCAAAATTAGAAGAAAAACGAGTCCCTTATACATTGAAAGTACAATAATAAAAGTAAACATGTGGTACCAAAAAAGAGGAAGCCGGCAGCGGGGAACTGCCGGCATAGGAAAACAAAAGGGAAATTTATGTAATTAGGGGGAAAACATTAAATCTCTTTTGACCATAATAAGTAGAAAAACCGTGCCAATTGTGGCAGGCCTGGGAATATATTTTTTATACTACTGATTTTCAAGGGCCTTAACCATTCGATTAATTTTCATTAGAAAGGACCGTTAGTTACAATAATTAATAAATGGGGAGATTTTCTACAAAAAAGTGGGGAATTACAGGTTGAAATCCCCATTTTGTGGCATATCAGGAAAGGCGGATGCCATACAATTTTATTTTATTGTAAAGGGTTTTACGATCTATCTTCAGCAGTTTAGCCGCTTTAGATTTATTGAATTTGGCCTTTTCGAGCATGAGAATGATAATCTCTTTTTCGGTTTTTTCAGTTTGGCTTTTCAAATCATCGCTGTCCTGAGCATATTCAGGACTAATATTTCCGGCAAGAGCAATTTCATTAGGCATGGCCTCCAGCTGCAGCGCATTTCCCTTTGAGAGCAACACAGCCCTGCGCACCACATTTTTTATTTCCCTGATATTGCCCGGCCAGGGATAATTCAAAAATGAATTCATCACCTCTTGGGGGATAAGGGAAATATTTTTCTCCAGCTCCTGGTTGGCTTTGAGCAGAAAGAATTGGGTAAAGGTTTCGATATCCTGTTTCCTTTCTCTCAAAGGGGGTACATGAATAGAAAATTCATTGAGCCGATGGTAGAGATCTTCGCGGAAATTTCCTTTTTTTACCGCTTCGCGCAAATCTTCATTGGTTGCCGTGATTAATCTTACATCAACAAGTACATCTTTATTGCTGCCCACTTTACGTATTTTTCTTTCCTGTATGGCCCGCAATAGTTTCACCTGCACTTCATAAGAGAGGTTACCTATTTCATCAAGGAATAAGGTGCCTTTATTAGCCGCCTCAAATTGACCTATCTTGTCGCCTATTGCTCCTGTATACGAACCCTTGATATGACCAAAAAATTCGCTTCCGGCAAGTTCTTTGGAGAGCGAACCACAATCAATGGCAACAAATGGAAAAGCACCTCTTTTACTTTTATCGTGTATTTGCCGGGCGATAAATTCTTTTCCTGTACCACTTTCACCCTGAATAATTACCGACATTTCGGTGGGTGAAACCAAATCTATATGATTGTGAATGTCTTTAGACTGCTTACTTTGGGCATAAACGTAATGAAAGGGATTGCTGCTTTGGATCGAAGCCTTTTTGGTGGCAGAACTCCCATTGCCTTTGGCCAGGTCCTGCTTTTCGAGGCCTCTTTTAATATACATGAGAATTTCCTCGGGGTTAACCGGCTTGGTCACGTATTCATAGGCACCCATTTTTATGGCCTTAACAGCCATACGAATATCAGCATAGGCGGTCATGACAATTACAACAGCATGGCTAGGACGACATTTGACATTTTTGAGCAACTCCAGCCCGTTGCCATCGGGTAGACGATAATCGGTAAGCATGACATCAAAATCTCCCTTCTCCAGCAACTTTATAGCTTCGGCGCCATTGAAGGCACACTCGGTATCATATCCCTTTCTCCCCAGATAGGACTGTAGTATAACACAAAAATTAATATCATCATCTACAATTAAAACCTTTGACATAAAAAAAGAAACCCCTAATTAGTAAATTCTTATTCCTATTAGTACTGCAAGTTAACAATAATTCTTCAAAAATGATTGGGGATCTATTCGGAAAAAGTTTCCTTATGCGGCCCATAGTGCAAAAATAAGAAAAACAAATCAGGCTTTATGAGACAATGACAAATTAACACCGCTTACCCCGGCTGTGACAGAAAATATGACAGGGTTAATGATATTGTGCTTCAAATTTTGTAATTTTGACCAGGAAAAAAAGTATTATCATAGTATAAATCCTTAAAATTATAAGAATGGCAGCTAATTTAATGAAAGACATTCAGCCAGGCGTTGTGACCGGAGATCAGGTACAGGAACTTTTTGCTATCGCCAAAAAAAACGGTTTCGCGTTGCCGGCAGTGAATGTGACAGGCACAAATACAGTAAATGCAGTTTTAGAAACAGCCAGAGAAGTTAACTCTCCTGTTATTATACAATTCTCCAACGGAGGTGCGCATTTTTATGCAGGAAAAAGCCTCCCCAACGACAAACAACAAGCCGCTATTGCCGGTGGAATATCCGGAGCACAGCATATAGCCCTGATGGCTGAATTATACGGTGTAAGAGTAATCCTTCATACCGATCATGCTGCCAGCAAACTTTTACCCTGGATAGATGGTCTGATCACCGCTTCAGAAGAAAACTTCGTGAAAACCGGAAAACCACTTTTCAGCTCTCATATGCTCGACCTTTCAGAAGAGCCCCTGGAGGAAAACATTGGAGTATGCTGCAAGTACCTCGAGAGAATGAGCAAAATAGGCATGACTCTCGAAATTGAACTGGGTGTAACCGGTGGAGAAGAAGATGGCGTTGACAACACCAACATCGACAGCTCTAAGCTCTATACTCAGCCCGAAGAAGTAGCCAAAATGTACGAAGCCCTGAGCAAAATCTCAAACCGCTTTACCATTGCAGCTTCCTTTGGCAACGTGCATGGTGTATACAAGCCAGGCAACGTGAAACTGGAGCCGAAAATTCTTATGAATTCGCAAACCTATATCGAGCAAAAATATAACACTGCTCCCAAGCCGGTAAACTTTGTTTTCCATGGTGGAAGCGGATCATCAAGAGAAGAGATCAGAGAGGCCATCTCTTATGGTGTGATCAAAATGAACATCGACACCGACACACAATGGGCTTTCTGGGAAGGCATCCTGAATTTTTACAAGAAAAACGAAGGCTACCTGCAGGGACAGATCGGTAATCCTGAAGGAAGCGACAAACCCAACAAGAAATTCTACGATCCCAGAACATGGTTGAGAAAGTCGGAAGAAGCATTGAAAAACAGGCTTAAGCTTGCTTATGAAGATCTCAATGCCCTTGATAAAAACTAAGCTGATATTTCAGCATAAGCATAAAGGCTGTTTCCATTGGGGAGCAGCTTTTTTTTGTGCATTGATTTTCTGGCTGGAACCTTTTGGCAATCTTCATTTAGGAGTATAAAGCGTTGGTCTATGGCAGGCCCTTGTCAAACCCATAGCATAAGCGTAGTATAAGCGTGCAAATACGCTTATGGTACGCTTATGATACGCTTATGCTAAGGTTATGCTACGGTTTATATAGGGGGGTAGCCTGGGGGGTCTTTTTTGTGGGACACCTGGGACAGGAGGGGGTGTGCTTTTGAGTATTGGGTGGCGTGGGACCAATGGGACAGGAGGCATTTATAATGCTTTTGAGCTAGCTTTTGGAGAGCTGGGCTGTAAATTGGGTGGTGGGACCTTTGGGACAGGACGCTGGATTATATAAAAAAAACCTTTTGATTTTGGTGCCATGCCCGCACCACCGTGCGGGCCTACGATTCATTGGGGCTGATTGCAGGACACACACCGTGCGTCGGGCCGATAGGTGCAGTGGCGGCGTGAGTTCCATGAGGCAGGAATGCTGCCTCATACAATGAAATAATTTCCCTACCCCACCCAACCCATTACAAAACTTACTATATTTGGCAAAGAAACCAAGCAGATGCCCATGGACATTCCCTTGCCCAATAACGTTATCAACCCTTCGGCTCCGCTCAGGGCAGGTTCGGCTCCGCTCAGGGCAGGTTCGACTCCGCTCAGGGCAAGTTCGGCTCCCTTCATGGCAGGCTATTTATGGGATTACGCTGCCGGTATGATATACCAAACGTCTACCTCCAATGTATTCAGCAGGAAGTATATGCTGTATTACGAAGGCATTACGATGAATTACGATGGGTTCGTCCCGCTCAGGGAAGATTTGGGCAATGTACCCTTTACGATGGGTTACAGCGGCACGGTGGTAGTAAAAGAGAGCAACTATTATCCCATCGTAATGCGCCACACCAACCACAACGCCAGCAAAAACCCCATACTTTATAACGGAAAAGAGATTCAGTACGATGTGTCGGGCGGAGAGTTGGTTAATTGGTATGATTACGGGGCACGGTTTTATGATGCACAGATTGGGAGATTTCATTCGATTGACCCACTTGCAGAAAACTTTACTTTTCAGTCGCCGTATGTATATGCCGCGAATAATCCTGAACGGTTTATTGATTTTATAGGGATGAGTTCTGAAGAGCCGGATGAGGATGAAGCATGGCAGTCAAGAGGAGAACCCGAGAAATGTCAGCCGATTAAATAAATTAATATGAAGGAAATGAGCCTAAGGTTTAGTAACTTTGTACCTAATGTGGTACACAATTTAGCCTATAAAAATGAAAATAGTAACAAGCCGTGAATTTCGTGACAATCAGAAGAAATACTTTGAAATGGTTGATAATAA
>JBEPXC010000195.1:0-6867 GCA_041642035.1 Sphingobacteriia bacterium | reverse complement strand
CTCAGCCTCAGCCAGGCCCTTTCAGGGAAGGGAAGAGCCCACTGCTCCACCTCTTCTCCTGAAGCTTAAATTTTATTTTCCAGGATGTCAAAGAACATTCACGCTGCCATTTCACCATACCCCATTCTGACCAGGCGCTTCCCGATGCGAATGATGATATTCATTTTAACCTGTGAATAAAGAGCGTTATCTGCATGGTAATAACGGTATTACGAATACAGATCATTACCCCCTAAAAGGCAAGAATCAGTCCATTAGTACCCTTTCCGTACTTTTCGGTTCCGTACTAACCATCTGTCATGACAGAGTTCCGCTCTTTTCCGGACATTTCCTCTCTTTTCCTCTAAATGGTCTGACACAAGCCATTTTACTGCCGTAATGGCAGAAAGGCTCTTAAGAAAGCACAATGCCACCAGGTTCCCAACGCAGCAACTTCATGCGAATGCGTTGCTTGCTGATGAAAATATACAGATCGCCACTACAGTGATTTTGCTCCAGTTTGCCCTGAACAAGGTCACATAATCCATCCCAGTTCACTTGCTTTACCGGATCACTTGCTCAGAGAGACAGAAGTTATCGAGCCTGTAGGTATTGATGATAACTGGATACACTTGGTCAGGAGAGATATTCACATCGTTAGATGTGAGGTGAAAGGACACCCGGCAGTTTCTGGTGGAGATGCAGATGAACTGGACCACCGCCTTTAAACAGCGGGTGTTGTTCAATGCATCAAAAGCCTATGTCACACAAAGTGAAAAGGGGGTTGAGTATAAAAGTCTTAAACCAGTGTATGCCCTGAATCTTAGTTACTGAACTCGCTAATTTTCCACTTCAGTATAGACTTTCACTAAAAAACGACCTTATACCTGAAAGAAGGCAGTATAGGGAAGATGGTAAGTTGATTCCACTTTTGATTCTCACGGAAATACAGGTAAGGATTACGGCGATTGGTGGCGTTAAAGCAGGTGATGGTAAATTCGCGGGTATATCTTCTGCGAATCCGTTTGAAGGTGTAACCCAAATCAAGACGAAAATAGGTTGGCATGGCATAATCATTTTTCCCGGTCATTAATTGCCTTTGATATGCCAGATGCTGAGCCGTAGATGAGATGGTTGTGCCTTTACGAATTGACCAGTAAGGGAGTTCATCACCCGGATATTCACCAATGGTCATGGTGGTTTTATGCCCCGAGCTTAAACTAAGAGTAGCAAAAACAGATTGTAGTCGATTATTTGTATTTCTGACGATTTTTTCGGTTTGAATATTCAGTATATGTGGCCTATCGAATTTAAAAGGGAAGGTTTGCCCCTTATTTATCTGAGGAAATTTTCTTGTGCTTTGGGATAAAGTGTAGGCAATGTCCCAATTCCACTTTTCTGATTTCCGGTTCACCATAAACTCCATCCCAATGGAATTACCTTTTCCAAGGCCCACATCGGTATCCCAGGTAGTATTAATGGCAGAAAACAGATTTTGTGATGTGGTATAACCTGCAATATTGGAAGTAGTTTTCCAATATCCACCCAAATTGATATGATAATTACCCTTTTGCCAAAATATACCACTATATAGCTGGTGTGCGCGCGAAGGAGGGTATTCCTCATTGGCAGGTACCAATATATCAAGCGACCATCCCATTGGCAGTCCCTCAAGAGCATGGTAAAATTGTGTAAACTGATCGTAAGATGTGTTTATCCCGAAATGGGGAAACAGCAAATAATCTAATGATAATCTGAGGTCAGGGGAAATAAGATTAAATTTTCCCAATTGATAAAAAGATGCCCTTAAACCAGCCTGATAAACTAGGCGTTCATTCCAGTTATGTTGAGCCGAAACAAACAAAGATGCAAGAAATGACCTGGAAATATCACCTGATGAAACATCCTTTTTTGGGCCATTTAGTTTTTGATAAGCTGGCTTATATTGAATAGACTGTGTTTGGAACCCGGCATCAATGTGTATCTGGTTAAAAGTTTTCCGTATGGTGGTATTGGCCGAAAAATCGCCAATTCCCGAACTCAACACCCTGCCATGGTTTAGTTTGTTGCGTGTGTAATTTTCAACTTTCTGCAGGTTTTTAAAATGATTATAATAAAGGGTGGTTTTTACCACCGTGTTGGCATTATAATCATAGTCCCACACCAGGCTGTATATATTGTTGTACCAGTTCTGGGCGAAAAAAGATTTCTCAGTGCCATCATCAAGAGAAAACCCAAAATAATCATTGGAGCTAAAGAACGTGGAACTGATTAAGCTTTTCGTTGTTGGCTGCCACACCAGTTTCACAAAGCCATCGAATACCTGAGGCATTATATTTGCATCTAAATCGGCAAACCTTTTTATCAGGTTGATTTCCTGCTGTAAAAGGGAATAGCGGCCACCTAATACAGCCCCAAAAGGCTTGGACTTAGAAGGAATTACAGCATGAAACCCTGCCATAAATGGAGAAACACTAATACTATATTCCCTATCTAGTGATAACGGATTCTTTGTTTCAACCTGTGTAACAGATGAAAGAAAATTGCCTTTTTGGGCAGAAATTCCCCCCATTTTAAAAACTACCTGATCAACCAGTTCGGTCTGAAAAATTGAGGTTAGCCCAAACAGATGGCCAGCGCCATACACGGGAACCCCATCCATTTCAATCCTGTTATTGCCATTGTTACTGCCTCTTACAAACAGGCTCATCGAACCATCTATTCCCTGAGATATCCCGGGTAGGACCCTCAGAGGCCTGATGATATCCGGTTCGCCCATAACCGATACAGTAAGGCCAGCATTTTTCGCAGATAAAAAATGAGTATTGGTGCTTCTAAACAACCGGCTTTCTTCAATAATAACCTCTGGAATGGTAATAATCTGAGGGCTAAGATAAATGGCAATTATCGTATCACCTGGAAAAATATAATCTCTGCTAAAGGGTACATAACCTGTATGAGAAACTTTTATTAATACAGACAATACGCTATCTTCCGACTCAAAAATAAAACCTCCCCTGTCAGAAGCAGCAATATTATTTAGTTTTCCATTTTCAAGGAGTTGTATATAGCTGTTGGGGACAGGTTCATGAGTTTTTTGGTCAAGGATTTTCCCCATTATCCTGACCTGGGAAATCCCGCCAAAACGGAAAAAGATAAAAAATAAACTAAAAAGAAGAGCTATCCGCATTTTATCTGTCTGGAATTATATTAGGGAATAATAGAGGGTGGGCGGATAGGAAATACCATCTCCTCGTAAGCTCCAAAAATCCCCACCCCATTGTTTATATTAGAATAAGTTTGGTCTTCATCAAACCCATAATAAACATCTTCATATGACTCGTGCGTTAAAACCTTTAGCATGACCGATTTTAGATAATTATCATATTCGTGCGAGCAGCTCCTGAAAACAATAAACTGATAGTAAACCATCAGCGTTTCTATTTCAAACTCAAGTGGTGTATCGTGAGGCAGGATACGCAGAAAATAAAAAAAACCGGGATGAGTTGCCATGTCGCCCAGGTCAACCAGCAAAAAACTGGTTGCGTTAAACTTATCAACAAAAGGATGATTGGTAGCTATGTCATCATACATTCGGTCTGTTGGGCCAACATAAAGCTGTGTCAAAGAATCCAACCATTTTTCAGTCTCACCGCCGTTTGTTATAGAAAACGCCCAAACAGGAAAGGGTTGGGATTGTTGGCTGAACCTCAAACAGTGATTTGATAGACCTTCAAAGTTTATTTCGGGGTTTTCAGGCATGGTGGTTGTAGCCGTTATTTCTTTTCTTCCCGGAACCCTCACTTTTAGATGATACACCATGAAGGGTTTAGGAGTAAACTCCATATTCCATCTTCCCAAACTCTGATGTGTAAAAGTACCCACCAATTCTTCACCTTCCCACAGCTCAGCCACGGCATCCACAATAGGTTCATAAAACAATCCTCCACCTAACGATTTGGAATATACCAACTGTAGATCCTGGTGGTCCTTGTATGTTAATACGCAATTCACTACGATTTCTTCTTTCCCTTTTACTACAATATCCACTTCATCAACACAACCTATTAAAAGAAAAATCAGGATACCACTAAACAGGATTTTGGATTTCAAATACATTGCGTTTTATTAAGGGATCAAAAGGGTTTGCAGCGCAGTACTCACGATAGTTTTATTATTGCTGTTGATCAAAACAGCAAATTCAACGTCGAGGGGTAATTCCGCAGGTATGGTATTTAGCTTTAAGATCATTGTTGGCTGGGCCATAGGCTTAAAATCCAGCCATTGAGCTATTGACATACGCCCGTTCCAGTCGGAATATCCATACACCAGTTCTTTTCGTTCACTTGAGATAATTTGGGTAGGCTCCAGAGCAACAATCTCAAAATAGTCATTTAGGTTGTTTCCTGGCTCTTGTCCAAAGATTTTTTTATTGGCAGTAATTTTAAATTGTTCAATACCGGTAGTTCGATATTCCCAATTAAAAATGTGAATTGCTTCAGATTCTCTGGCAGAAGATTTGGTTTCGGTTTCCTTAAACTGAAAGTCTGTTTTAAGTTGATCTTCCAGGACAGGATTACTTGGATCTAAATCCCACAGGTTTACAAGGCTTTCTTCCTGGTGAAAATCATATGGGGTAAATTCTATGCTTAAAATATCAAAATAATTATCGAATAAGGTATCAATATTGCTTGTATGGATGAGTAGCCTGAAATTATCAGCTTTTACAGATTGATCCGGACTGATTTTTCCCAACTCGAAGTAATCGCCAGCAGGGCTGGTCATTTTTACATTTTCTGAAGTAACTACCCACATATAATTGCATTTTCGTGGGAAAAACTTCATCATTAGGTTATCTGGGATCTCTTTCTTTTTGCAAGCTATTAGAAGGACGATTAGTAGAATGAAAAAGGTGCTTGTGATTTTCATGGTAAAATAATTAAGGTTAGTCACTTGCATGAAGCTTTGAGGTGAAAGGGTTAAATGTGTTTTTGATACTTTTAATATATATCAAAATTAATTTAATATCTATGCCTTTACAAAAAAGGCATAGATATTAAGAATTTGATTTAAATTCCCAAATCGGGGATAATCTCTCTTTTGTATCGAAAACTATTATCCCCACCGATCCATTCTCCTGTCCAAAGATATCTTCCAGTATCATATGATCCGTTCCATCCCCAGTTAAACATTAAAAAACTTTGAGTAGTTGCAATAAATTCCTCTGTTTCTATTTTGCCAGGGTAAATATTATTAACTGAACTCTTTACAGGCATAAATGGATCATCATCTATATATTGCCATTCGTAGGTATATATATACTTAGTTCTCCTCTCATCCATCCCATTTATGATCCAGGCATGACCATCAGTATAAATCCAATATAATGGTATTAATGGTCTATGACGATTTGCATTCGCTCTGACATAAACCGGTTTGTGTGCAACCAGATTGTTTCGGACCTTAGTTGTGTTATAATCCTGTAACGAAGAAGAACTGATATTGAAATGAGATAAAACACCTCTTACGTCACTGCTGGAAGCACTACTGGCTTCAGCTCCCCAGTCCATAAACTTATACCTAAAATGAACAACGCTAATATAAGCAATGCAGAATAGTTTTTTAGATTTGTTTTCATATAAATTTGAATTAAGGTTTAAACTCTATTTGTTCACAATTTCACTTTTGAGCCCTTAAAGGATTTTGCCTTACAAAGCAAAATAAAATAAACATATAACCCTAATTTAAATGATTTTTATCTGTTATTTGAAATCATTATAAATAATTAATTATCAACAGAATAGTCCTTTTGGACTATATTATTTTTTCACAATGAGCCTTATATATGTTAATTTTGTTAAGCATTTGCTTTGCCCTCTCCGTGTAAGTACGGACGATAGTTTCGTGTTTAAGCAGTTGAAAAAACCGCTTAGTGAAATAGAGAATATCTGTATGAAAGAAGTTGGGATCGGATAAGTAATGAAAGAACTTTGATCTCCGCAGCATATGAAGAAGGCAAAAAAATTGGAAGAGCCAACATACGGATGGAGGACAAGATTGAACTTGCCAGAAAGGCGAGAAAGATGGGGTTATCTGTAGAGGATATTGCCTGGCTGACGTGTTTGAGTGCAGAGGAAACTCTCCCGACACGGCAGATCAGGAAGTATTGAAGCAGGCAATGCAGCCGAAAGAGCAGACATTGCAGCAGAAATAACAGGCAATCAGGGAAACAGAACAGGTCCTCTAACGCGTAAAAGCCGTCATGTTAAAACTTACCGGCAGAATGAAAAAACTGGGAGAGCCACTGGATGTCATCATAAAAGAAACGGGACTTTCGTAAAGGGAGATGGAAGGGGTGAAATGAACCTGAAAGCACCCGGTATTACAAAATAAATTCTTCTAAATTGCCCTGATGTACAAGATTTTGGGAAGCAACTTCGTAGGAGCGATGAAAGGTTTTTGAGAATCTGGTGCTATTTTTCACTTTCCATTTGAATTCGAAAAGATGGAATGCACCATTTTCTTCTTCAATATAGTCAATTTCCTGTTGCTGAGTTGTTCGCCAAAAATATGACTTCGAATTTAACTCATCGTAGCGATTGTTTTTCATCCTTTCGCTAATGATATAGTTTTCCCACAAAGCACCAACATCGGTTCGGGTTTGGACAGGCTGAAAATTGCCCACTACTGCATTGCGGATGCCATTGTCCCAAAAGTAGATTTTCTTTCCTTTTCTTATTTCATTGCGAACATTCTTATTAAGTGCGGGCAAACGGAAAATTATATACGCTTTTTCCAGCATATCAATGTATTTTTCTACTGTATTGGCATCTGCCCTCACCGTATTTGCAATGTCTGAATACGAAACTTCTGAACCCAGTTGCAGGG
>JBEPXC010000194.1:0-6872 GCA_041642035.1 Sphingobacteriia bacterium | reverse complement strand
GCATAATCAAAAAGTTCAACAACACCTTTTCCCGGAGAACATCTCTGGAATTTTAAAATGTACTAACAGGAGATCTTTAATGAGTGCCTGATGAATATAGTTACTCTTTCATACTCTGCTTGTTTCTGTTCATTAAATGCAATAAAATAGCATCCGATGGCACAAAACATCTCTACAAAAAGCATCTTGCTGCTTGACCTGTTCTCTAAGGAGGAGCTTCAGACAAAGCAGGATCTTTTTTCAGATGCCATGGGAGTAGCTTCTGTTATAACCTTAACCGATGGCACGCCTGTAACAAAATCCAGCAATTTTTGCTCCCTCTGCAGGGATATCATCAGAAAAACCCCAACGGGAAAAGCCAACTGTAGGAAATCGGATATCATCCTGAGTCAACACCACCTTAATGGTCCCATCATTCACAAATGTCTTAGTGGTGGATTATGGGATGCCGGCGTAAGCATTACCGTGGGCAAGAAACATATCGGCAATTGGATCATCGGCCAGGTAAGAAATGAAAATCTTGACAAGAATAAGATTCTTGCTTATGCCGATACCATAAATGCCGATAAGCAAGACTTTGCATCAGCTCTGGAGAAGGTGCCGGTTATGTCGCTGGATCGCTTTACCAAAGTGGCCGATATGCTCTTTGTCTTTGTTAATGAGCTCACAGAAAAAGCCTACAACAACCTGCGTCTGAACGAAGAGGTGCAGAAGCGCGAAAAAATCAGCAGGAAATTAAAGAGAAATGAAGAAGATTTAATTAAAAACGACCGAAAGCTCAAAATACAGAATAACGACTACCTGGCCCTCAACGAAGAGCTACGACAAACCAATGCTACTCTGACCAATACCCTTGAGAAATTGAGGCAAAGTCAGCTGGCTCTCAAAGAACAGAACCTGGATTACCTGGCCATCAACGAAGTCCTCAACAAGGCCAATAAGGAATACGTCATGCTCAACGAAGAACTGAATCAAAAAAACGAAGAGTATTTCACCCTGAATGAAGAAATAAGGCTCACCAACCAGCAATTGCAAAATGCCCTGGCCAAACTCGATGAAAGCAACCGGCGCAACCAGTCACTGCTGTCGGCTATTCCCGATATTATATTTCTGTTCAGCAAAGACGATGTCTTTCTCGATTGTCATATTCCCCGGGGTTACAATATGAAACAATCTCCCGCAGACCTGCTGAACAAGAGAGTTCAGGATGTTTTGCCCTCCCATATTGTAAAAGCCCATCAACAGGCACGCGAAAAACTTTTGCTTTCCGGTCAGGCACAGGTATTTCAATATTCCGTTACCACGGATAAAATAGAAAGATGCTTTGAAGCTCACATGGTTAAGCATCACGAGGATAAAATTCTTACCCTCGTGCGTGACATCTCACAGATTAAAAAATCCATGGCCCTGGAACAGGAGATTCTCCTCACCAGAAAATCGGTCGAATTCAAACAGAAATTCCTGGCCAATATGAGCCATGAAATCCGAACACCCCTCACCGGTATGATGGGCCTGGCCGATATTCTCGCCAATACTTCGCTGGATGAAAAACAAAAACTCTATGTAGAACACTTGCGGCAATCAGGCGAGAATCTGCGTCACATCATCAATCTGATTCTCGACTATTCAAAAATAGAATCCGGCCAGGTGAACATTAAACCCGTGGCTTTTGCCTCCGAAACCCTATTTGATACCGCAATAAATCTTTTCTCTTCCATCTGTCAAAAAACCATTCAGCTCCAAAAGCACATAAGCCCTCACATTCCGCCCTTTATCATTACGGATCAAAATCGCCTCAACCAGATTCTTAACAATCTCTTATCCAACGCGGTGAAATTTACCCAACAGGGCTCTATCTCAATGAAGGCAAGGGTGGCAAACCCCTCAAAGGAGCCCAATGATTCCGGACTAACCATTTTGGTTGAAATAAATGATAGCGGCATAGGTATAGACCCCGAAATGCAAAAGCATCTTTTTAAGCCTTTCTCACAGATTGAAACCAACGAGATACGCAACATGGAGGGCACCGGTCTGGGTCTTTCGATCTGCAGGGAGCTGACCGAATTGCTTGGTGGCGAAATAGGCATGGAAAGTACCCCGGGCAAAGGAAGCCGTTTCTGGTTTACCTTTAAGGCAACGGTTGCCGATGCTGCGCAGGTAACCCAAAAGGTGGACCAAAAAGATCGTACAGCCAACAGAAAAGACAAACTCAACATCTTATTGGTGGAGGACAAGAAAATAAATCAAATGGTAATATCTCTTATCCTGAAGAATCTGGGGCATACCGTACGTACCGCCAACAATGGCCAGGAGGCCATAAGTCATTTTAAACCCTGTGATTTTGATCTCATCCTCATGGATATTCAGATGCCTGTGATGGATGGTATTACCGCCACAAAAGCATTGAAGAAAAAATACAAGCTCTTGCCGCCCATCGTGGGTCTGAGTGCCAATGCCTTTGAGGGCGACAGCCAAAAGTATATCGCTATGGGAATGGACGATTACCTCACCAAACCCGTTAAGGGCGAAGACTTTATGGAATTGATAGAACGGCTGGATATTTCCTGGTCGTAAACCGGACTTTTTTGACCCATCCCGCATCCTTCCCTAAGCACGAATCGCGGTGTGTACCCATGACAACGTTATAGGTTTTGATTAAAGCCACCTGGACAGGTCGAGCCTGATCATCACCTCCTGGAGGTTTAGCAAGACTGCGGTTGTTGAATAATAAACATAAGCCCGGCACTGCTTCCTACTGTGGCTGCTTACTAATCTGCCCGAAAGAAGCACGCAAATACCTGACATTGTTAATAACAGTCATACCGCCTTAATCGCTGAATATCTTATTCTTGTATATTTTACAACTAATAATCAAGCAATTAAGGCAGCATTCGATACCCCCTAATCATAAAACTGTTTAATTTTGCAAATAAATCTATAATAAAAAACATTTAATGCTCGTAAATCCCCTCACCCTGACTTTTAACACCAATCAGGAGAGAGAATACCAAAAGGTTTTCTTTAACGAATCTCTTCCCATTGTAAGAGTTGCCCTTTTGGCTACAAGTACTCTTTACGGCCTGTTTTCCATAACTGATTTTCTGGTTGTTGGCGAACATCTTAGTCTTTTTCTTTGCATTCGCTTTATCGTTGTAATACCCATTGTTTTGGGGGTATTTATCCTGTCCTACTCTCCCCTTTTTATTAGAATATGGCAACAGATGATCTTTGTAGCATACGTTGCAGGGGGCATAGGAATAAGCATAATGATAACTTACCTTCCGGCCAACACAACTTATTACGGAGGATTGATGCTTATATTTTCGGCTGGCTACTTCTTCATCCGCTTGCGGTTTTTTTTAGCATCAATTGCAGGATGGATCACATTTATAGTTTTCAATCTTTTGATGGTTTTGAGAGCGGAAATAAACCTGGTGTTTCTGATATCCTACAATTTCTTTTACATCTCTGCCAACTTAATCGGAATGTTTGCCTCTTATTACATAGAGGTTTCCGACAGAAAAAACTTCTACCTCAACCATCAACTCAATGAAAAGAAATTTGAATTGGAAAACATCAATTCTTATCTGGAAACCATGGTAGAAGACAGAACCAAAGATCTGGCAAACAGCGAAAAACGTTTTCGCAATCTATCCGATATGCTTCCACTCATGGCTTATGAGACCGATGTATCAGGAAATATAACCTATGCCAACCATGAATCCTTCAAACAGCTCGGGCTAACCAAAAACGATATCGGGAAAAACAACATCTTCGATTTTGTTGCTCCAGAATACATGGAGCAGGCAAAACTGAACTTTGTGCAATCGCTCTACAAACCAGGAGTTTCGAAAGGAGAATATGTGATTATGCGCAAAGATGGCACAACCATTCCGATTCTGGATCATTCCAACCCTATAGAAAAAGACAATATGATAGTAGGTTTACGTAGTGTGGTGGTTGATCTCAGCGATCAAAGGATCAACGAACAGTTGAGAACCGAAATCGCTGTAACCAGGCAATCTGCTGAGTTTAAACAAAATTTTTTGGCCAATATGAGTCATGAAATTCGCACCCCCCTTACAGGGATCATCGGAATTACAGAAATCCTTGCATCAACACAGCTCAAACAAGAACAAAAAGAGTATCTGGCTACCCTGAAACAATCTACAGAAAATCTTAGGGAAATCATCAACCAAATCCTTGATTATTCCAAGATTGAAGCCGGAAAGATGGAACTAAAACCAACCCAATTCCGCACCGCCACTTTGTTCTATAATGCAATTCGATTTTTCAATTCTATCGTCCAGAACCCAGTAAAAATAGAAATTATCAAAGATGAAACCCTTCCAGTGTGTCTTACTGCAGATCTAAAAAGAATCGAACAAATCCTCACTAACCTTATATCGAATGCCGTGAAATTTACACCTCAGGGAGTTATTACCCTGAAGATGTTTGTGAAGGAATGGATGGATGGCGAAAAGCTTTTAATTCAGGTTGAGGTAAGTGATACTGGAATAGGTATTTCGCAAGAACAACAGAATATCCTTTTCAAGCCCTTCTCACAGGTTGATCATGTCGATACGCGAAATTTTGAAGGGACAGGACTGGGGCTAACCATTTGTAAGGAACTGGCGATCATGCTTAACGGTAACATTGGATTGCATAGCATACCCCAAAAGGGGAGCCGTTTCTGGTTTACTTTCAGAGCTAAATTAGAAAAAGATCTCAGCTCCTGCAATGAAAACAACGACATTTCAGAGATCAAAGCCAATAAAAAATTACGGATCCTCCTGGTTGAAGACAAGGTTGTCAATCAGAAAGTAATCGGTATGATTCTTGAAGCCCAGGGCCATGAAATATCCATGGCCAACAATGGAAAACAAGCCATAGAAAAATATTCTCCTGATTTGTTTGATATGGTACTTATGGATATCCAAATGCCTCTAATGGACGGTATTACTGCAACACAATTTATCAGAGAGTCATTTGGCAGTACTCCTTTAATAGTTGGGTTGAGTGCAAACGCTTTTGATGGTGACCGTGAGAAATACATTTCGCAGGGAATGGATGATTACCTGACAAAGCCTGTCAAGGGAGAGAATTTCACGGCATTGGTTAATAAATGGTTTGTCATTCCCCCAACTGATCCTGATCAGATTTAAAGAAGTAGACAGGGAGGTAAGGGTGCAGTGCTGGGTGAAGCCCGTGGTTTAGAAACCAATCGAAAATTGCGCCGGAAAAAATGGTTTTTAGAGGCAATCATTTTACCACGGCGCAAAGAGAAATCATCTGTCTGGCAAGCCAACACCTCACTGTAAACATGTGCAGTGGACACTGATAGATGAAAACATTCAATTGCTTTATAACGAACTTGTTATAAGTGATATAACGAGCTTGCCGTGGGTACGCGAAGCAATTCGGGAGTAGAGATAAAACCGGGGATGGGTCAAAACAAAAAGCCCCGTGGATGCATCAAAACAAATGCCTGAAAGGAACCAATATCCGCTCCAGCAAACGCTGTAAAAAGGGACGGCGGTGCCAGTTGTCGTAATTAAACAACTCCGTATCTTTAAGGCTTTGCTGAAAATGTTTCAGCAACTGCCTGTTCAGCGACTTATGCTCTCCCAACAGACAGATCTCATGCTGATACCTGAAACTACGATAATCAAAGTTGGCCGACCCTATCATGAAGTATGTACGGTCTACCATAATGATTTTGGAGTGCAGGTTCTGTGGCATGTAAAAATAGATGCCTACATTGGCTTTCGACAGTTCACCCAAATATTTCCCCGAGAGGATATCCAGAATATGCACATCCGATTTCTGGGGTATGATAATTTTTACCCTAACACCCCTTTCTGAGGCATCGGCCAAGGCTTTGCGCAGGTTGCTGCCGGGCAGAAAGTAGGGCGTCTCGAGCAGGATTTCGTTTTCAGCCTTTTTAATGAGTTTTAGCAGGGCGCGCTGTATGGGCTGATAAGCCAGACTGGGAACATCGCGGATAATCTGAAAATGTTCATAATGTATCTTTCGGGTATAGGCCAGTTTATCGTAAAAATACTTGTTATAGATTCGCAGATTGTCCAGAAAAACTCTCTTAAAGGCATAGGCAATCTCTCCCTGTATACGAAACATCGATTCGCGCCAGTTCAGGGCATAGTTTGAGATATTGGCCGAACCAATCCAGGTGATCTGGTCGTCGATCACTATAATCTTGCGGTGGTCGCGCCGGTGATTCTTAGTAAAGCCATTCCAGCTTCCGCGCATCTTTTTAAAAAACTTCACATCACCGCCCGAATCGATAAGATCTTTAAAGAACGCCTGGTTGGACGATGCGCCCCAGGAATCAATCAAAATTCTCACTTTTACTCCTTCCTTGCATTTGGTAATCAGGTTGTCGCGAACCCGAATGCCGATAGGATCGTTGCGAAAACGATACACCTCCAGGTAAATATAACGG
Source organism: Sphingobacteriia bacterium (assembly GCA_041642035.1). GTDB lineage: Bacteria > Bacteroidota > Bacteroidia > Bacteroidales > UBA7960 > SKVR01. Next base: position 409 of record JBEPXC010000194.1, on the reverse strand, counting down.
CTGGCACTTTTTATATCATTTACCAGAGCCGGAAGAAATAGCAGAGGATCTGAAAACATTTTTATTTTCAACGCTTTAGTATCGTCCATGAGGTGCAAAATATAAAAACACTAAAAACAAACATAATTCTTTTTTGGCATTTTATGGCCATACACCAAATAAAAACTTTTTATTACCAGACATTTCGCCGAAAAGCTTTATTTTTATCCTCCAAAAAGAGTTATGCTAATCATAGGAATTGCCGGTGGATCCGGTTCAGGAAAATCAACGGTGGTAAGAAAGATCATCAGCCGTTTGCCCAAAAACAGCGTATCGGTCATCAGCCAGGATTCCTATTACAAGGATAATGGTCATAAATCTCCCGAAGAGCGTGCCAAAATCAACTTCGACCATCCCAGCGCCATAGAGT
>JBEPXC010000193.1:0-6888 GCA_041642035.1 Sphingobacteriia bacterium | reverse complement strand
AGAAGCTGAAACAATCAGCCTATTTTGCAAGGGAGAATTATTCTACCGAAACCATTTTTGAAGTCTCCAATGAAGCAGGCCTAAATAACCAGGGTCAGCAATGGGGGGCTGCTTTTATGGAAAATGTGGCTGTAGTTTATGATGATCAGGCTAAAGTTGATGAACAATTTGATATCGACATCCGGCTGAGAAACAACAATATTTTTTATTGGGTGTGGATGTCAAGAACCCTTAAGGAGAAAATCGTTTTTTCATCAACCCAGCCTTTTGGTGTTACCTCGAATGGGTTTTCCAATATTTACCAGGCAACTTTCAACCGGCGAAAAGGTGACTGGGACATGCCCTCTTTATTGAATGGAGATATCAATTCAAGCTATTACGATGGTTTTCTTTCTTACGACAAAGTAAACGAAATAGCCTTTTTCATGAATAGTGGAGGTATAGATGGCAGCAGGGTAACCGCCGATATTTACATCGTAAAACATAATACTCAAACCGATACCTGGGGCATACCCCAGATTTTCCCCTTTAACAGCGATAGTTATAACATTGGCTATCCCAGTATTTCGGACGATGGAACTATTTTGTATTTTGCTTCAGATATGGAAGGTGGATACGGTGGATATGATATCTATAAAACCATAAAGCAGGAAGATGAAAGCTGGAGTGAACCCATAAATCTGGGCCCGGTAATCAATACTCCATTTAATGAATCCTACCCCTTTATCGCAGGCAATGTTCTTTATATTTCCTCTTATGGTCATCCAGGATTTGGCGGCTTTGATATATTTTATTCCCTCATCGATGAACAGGGGGATTATTCTGCACCTCAAAACATTGGGGTGCCGGTCAATAGTAGTGCCGACGATTTTGGTTTCATCATAGATGAGGATTACACCCGTGGATTCTTTAGCAGCAACAGACCAGGAGGAAGTGGAGAAGACGATCTTTTTTCCTTTAGAGTAGTGCCCAAAACATTTGCCGTACAAGGTCGCGTAACAGATGATGAAACCGGGGAACCCGTGGCCGGCATGGAATTATTTTTCTTTGATGACAACAATAATTTTTATACAACTTCGACCAATTCAGGGGGGTATTATGATTTACCAGACCTGAGCACCGATGTAAATTACTACGTCAACGCCTATCCTGAAGGCTACGCTGAGCTGGCAGACACCCTGGCCGTAAGAGATCAGTTGCTGGCAAACCGTTTTAATGTTGTAAAAGATTTCGAGAAGAACTTCTCACTCATTCCCGCGGATAAAGTATTAGCAGTATCAGAGATTCCTTTGGAAGAAATACCTCAGGAAGTTGTTGCCGAAAGAGCAGAAGAAATCCCTCAATGGGAAGTTGAAATACAGGAAAAGCCTCTACCACCCACAAGCGACGAAAAATTGTATGAAGAAATAATAGCCGAGCAAGAAACCATAGAGGTTTTCACCTTAAGTGATGATGGATTTCCTGTTATTTATTTTGATTTTGGAAAGTCCTATCTTACCGATGTTGCCCTTGCCCAACTGGACACCGTTATACAGTTTCTTAAAACAAATCCTGAAAAAGGTATTGTCGTTCATGCTCATACCGATCTGGTGAGTAGCTACTTGTTTAACTTCTATCTTTCTCAGCAAAGAGCCCAAAGAATTTTGGTTCATCTCAGAAGAAACAACATTGATCCGGTAAGAATTTATCCCAGGGGATATGGCAAAACCATGCCCGCAAAACCCAATGCACGGACCGAAAACGAACATAAACTCAACAGAAGGGCTACCTTTGAATCTATACCCATGGAGCAACTGCAGGCATACCTGGAAAATGTATCAAGAAACAGTTTCAGATATCTGAACTCCATAGAGAAGGATGCGCATTTCGCCACCGGAATAGAGTTTATGGTGCAGTTTATGGCATCCAACGTGCCTATAAGTCCACAATACTATAAAAAAATAACAGATAATGTCTCCGACGTTGACATCATTTATTATTACGATAACGATCGCTACCACCGTTATCTCACAGGCAGCTTCAAAGATTTCAATACAGCCTTTGATATGCAGAGAACCCTCAGGCAACTGGGTTACGAGATATATGTAGTAGCCTTTAACAACGGAGAAAGAATACCCGTCAGCAGAGCAAGAAGGCTTTCGGGCGAACTCTAAACAAGCATCACCACAGCCCCTGCTTTATTGCATAACAAAACAATAAGACAGCGATAAGCAAGGGTAAAACATAATAATTCAATTTTGCTATGAAACAAAGACTAACATTACTGACCATAAGCCTTATCCTCTGGCAATTTACTTCTATAGCTCAAAACGACATCCACTTCAGCCAATATATGTTTAATGAGGTGGTATTTAATCCGGCAGCTATAGAAATATCCAATACCATCAATGCTTCGCTGGTAGCCCGGCAACAATGGGTAGGATTTGATAATGCTCCTTCATCGCAGGCGTTAAATGCCAGCTCCTACGTACAGGATCTTTTTGGTGGCGTGGGCGTTAATCTACTCTACGATCGCCTGGGTTATGAAACCTTTATGACGGCAAGGGCCTTTTATGCCTTCCCGATACAGGTGGGTGTTTTATCCAGTGTTACTTTCGGACTTGGGGCGGGCATAGTGAATCGCACCATCGACGGAACCAATCTTCGTTATGATGACATGAGCGACCCCAATGGTTATTATGGAAGAGAAAGTTTTCTAAGGCCTGATTTCAATTTCGGTGCCGAATATATTGATCCTAATCTCACGGTAGGATTTGCCGCTACCCATCTTTATCGTTCAGTGAAAGGTTCGCAAAGCGACTATGCTCCAAGGCATTATTATCTGTATGCTAAATACTTATTCGAAGATGTCTTTCCCGATGTCGACCTGCAGCCCTATTTGCTATTTAAAAGCAGTTGGTTTTTAACCCAATTCGACATCAATGCCATGGCTTATTACGACGACATGCTCTGGGGTGGTTTTTCCTATCGCCTGGGAGATGCTGTTTCGGCAATGGTGGGCTATTTTATCACTCCCGAAATTAGGGTAGGATATGCCTATGATTACGCTGTGGGCACAAGCAGGGGTTACAATGGTGGCTCGCACGAAATCATGCTTAGCACTTCTTTTGAGGGGTTCAACCGGACACGAGTAACCCCCAAAACCCCAAGAATCTTCAATTAAACACCGTATTGGCTCAAACCATTGGTGAGAACCATTGCGGTTACAACAACCATCCAACTTGATGTTATTGAGCAAAAAGGGATTTGGTTGAGCATTGAATGAGAGCTGAGAATTAGGTGAGGCAGAAGAAATATTGTAGCATAAGCTTGCCTGGCATGCAAGCTATGCAGCAATTAAAGATCAATGTGCAAACACGAGTAGTTTTAACTCATCACCTCAGCAAACAATTCCTTCAGCGTTTGCACAACACCATTATTGTTGTTGTCGTATTGGGTGGTAAAACGGGCCAGCTCAATAATTTTTGGATGAGCATTTTTCATGGCATAGCTATGCCATCCTGATGACATCATATCAATGTCATTAAGGTAATCTCCAAAAATCAAGGTTTCTTCGGGACTGATGCCAAAAATGTCCTGTATGTGCCTGATGGCAGATCCCTTATTGGCCGTAATATTGGTAATATCCAGCCATACATCGCCTGCTACGGCTATTTTAAACTGGTTTTCGTATTCACGGAAATGCGGGTAGGCATTGGTTTCCGAATTATGATGATCCCAAAGGGTGACTTTAAGAATGGTTTCATCAATTTGAAGCAGGTCGTCCACCAACTGTAATCGTTTATAATAATGAGCTGCATCTTTCCAGAACAATGCATTTTTACTCTCTACGTAAGCACAGTTTTTCCCACACAATATCAAATCGGTATTTTTAACCCTCCTACCCTTCTCAATAAAAAACCGGGCTGATTCGAGCGGCAAGGCGTTAACAAGAATTTCATTGTCTCTGTATTTTACAAAAGTGCCGTTTTCGGCTAATATAATGATATCGTCCTCGATTTTTTCAAACTGTTCCTGTAGGGTGTAATACTGGCGGCCACTGGCAGCGGCAAAGATGATGCCCTCGGCTGTAAGTCTTTTATGAACATCCCAAAAGGAAGGATGAATTTTTTTATGATCATCTAGAAGGGTTCCGTCGAGGTCTGTTGCTATAAGCTTAATCATTATTCTATACCATTGGTTTTACAAAACAGGGGCAAAGGTAATCCAAACTGACTCACCATTTATTTACTTGCACAAAGCATAACGATAAATTAAGATTCATTTACAACCTCCATGCATGTTCTTGAAACTTACATAGGGAAAGATTTAATCCAACTACCCTCAATCAAATACATGGATAACATCCTCTGCAGGTAAATTATGTTATTTTCTTAACATCTGAGGTATTTTATGATATTTTTTTCACATCCATCCGACAAAAATTATGTAGGTTTGCCGATGAAATCAAAACACCACAAATAAGGAATAGAACAGGAAAAATTATGAGTAAAAAAATAGGCATCAGGCATGAAGATAAATACGCTATGGAGCGGCGGGCAGCCCTGACACCCGGGCATGTAAAAATACTTACAACAGAAGAAAGTTTGGAAATTGGGGTACAAAAATCAGCCAAAAGGGTTTTTAAAGATGAGGAATATATGGCTGCGGGAGCGAAAATTACGGATAACCTGAAAGATTACCCCATAATTCTGGGGGTTAAAGAAATACCCGAGGAAGCCTTTGAAGCAGAAAAGACCTATGTTTTTTTCTCGCACGTAATAAAAGGGCAACCCTATAACATGCCTATGCTTCGCCAGATGATGGAGCTTGGCTGCAACCTTATCGATTATGAGAAAGTAGCCGATGAAAACAACAGGAGATTAATCTTCTTTGGTCGCTTCGCCGGATTGGCTGGAATGATCAACTCGCTTTGGAGTCTTGGCCAACGACTGGCCCTGCAAGGGTTCAAAAACAATCCTTTTCTGCGCATCAGACAATCGTATCAATATGATTCGTTAAGTGAAGCCATGCAGCAAATCTCGGAAACAGGACATGAGATATCAAAGAATGGACTTCCCGCAGAGATCTGTCCATTGACTATTGGATTTACCGGCTACGGCAATGTATCCCGGGGAGCGCAGGAAATAATGGATTTATTGCCCTTAAAAGAGATACTCCCGGAAGAGCTGGCGGATTTCACCCTCAAAAAAGAACATCCAGACAATCTGCTTTACAAGGTCGTTTTTAAAGAAAACCATATCAGCAAACCCAGGGATGCGTCTCATGGTTTTGACTTGCAGGATTACTATGATCATCCAGAAAAATATGAGAATAATTTTGAGCAATACCTCCCCCATCTTACCGTATTGATGAACTGCATGTATTGGGATCAACGTTATCCTAAACTTTTCACCCGCAGTTTTGCAAAGAAACTCTTCGAAGAGAAAAATCCTAAAATCATGGTGGTGGGTGATGTAACCTGCGATCCGGAGGGCTCGATAGAATTTACCCACAAGGGCACAGAGATTGAGGACCCGGTTTTTGTTTATAATCCCATCACAGCTACACCTCAAATGGGATTTGAAGGGGAGGGAATTTTGGTGATGGCCGTAGATATACTTCCCAGCGAATTGCCCCGTGATTCGTCACAGGCTTTTGGCGATGCTCTACTTACTTTTATAAAACCTATGGCTCAAGCCGATTTTACATCCGACTTCAAGGATATTGAATTGCCAATGGCTATTAAAAAAGCCATGATTCTTCACAAAGGAATGTTAACACCTGATTATGAATATATTGAACAATACTTATAAGATATAAGTTGTCCCTTAACAGATTTGGAGAAATAAAAGACACACCAAAGGATTCAGAACATAAAAACAGCAAAATATAAAAACCTTTACTTGAGATTGATATTACTATAATTAAAATTGTCAAAACCCCTTAAATCAAAAACACAACGAATATGCAGAAAGTACTTATTTTGGGTGCAGGGATGGTAGTGAAGCCCATAGTCACCTATTTATTGAAAAAGAATTTTTATGTTACGGTAGCTACCCGTACGCAGTCAAAAGCCAAAGATATGATTGCAGGCCATCCGAACGGGAATGCTGTAGAATGGACTGTAGATAAGGAGCAGGAGCTCGACAAAATGATTATTGAGCATGACCTCACCGTCAGCCTGCTTCCATGGGTACATCATATAATGGTTGCCAAAAAATGCATTACCCATAAGAAAAATATGGTTACTACATCCTATGTAAAACCTGAGATGAAAGCCTTGCATGATGAAGCGGTATTTGCAGGTATCATAATACTTAACGAACTTGGACTTGACCCGGGTATAGACCACATGGGGGCAATGCGTATTATTGATCATGTGCATGAAAAAGGAGGAAAAATCGAGGAATTTTACTCCATTTGCGGTGCATTGCCTGCACCTGAGGCTGCCAATAATCCCTTTAAGTATAAATTTTCCTGGAGCCCCAAAGGAGTGGTGATGGCAGGAAATAATGACGGAAAATATCTCCGTCACGGAAATACCGTGGAAGTGCCTACTGAAGATCTTTTCAAAAATCCCTTATCAGTAGATTTTGCAGGTGTAGGAAAACTGGAAATATATCCCAACCGCGACAGTATACCCTACATTGATCTTTATGGAATTCCTGAAACAAAAACCATGATGCGTGGCACTTTCCGTCATCCGGGTTGGTGCGAAAGCCTGGATGCCATTAAGGCCCTGAAGCTTATCACGACCGACACCTACGATTTTACAGGAAAGACTTATGCCGACATGGTAAGCATGCTTATCGGCGAGAAAGACAGTGAAAACATCAAAGAGAAAGCGGCAGCTTTTCTGAGGATATCTCCTGATGCTTATGCCATTAATGCCATTGAGTGGCTGGG
>JBEPXC010000192.1:0-6943 GCA_041642035.1 Sphingobacteriia bacterium | reverse complement strand
TTATCAATAATTTCATTTAAGGTTTGCCTGACTTTCACATCAAGATCTTCTTCAATAACCCCCGATTCACCCGTCAGCTCACCCATTACCATGATTTTGTATATATTGTCTCCCATATCAGCCACAACCGGAAATCTTCTCCAATATCCGGGCTTTCTCTCTCCTCCGGGAGCCGAAGTACTCCATAAATCATCATTCCAGGCAACATCACATTCTGCTGAGCTTTGACCCTGAGTGAAGGATCGGGCGCATCCTTCAGGGGTATTATCCGATAAAACACTAAAGACTGAAGCTTTAACATTTCGCCTTTTTCGCTCTTCCAGGGCTGCCATTGACCAGCTGGGTTCAAGGGCCACACGATGATCCCATTCAATAAGCCTGTTTATATCCACCCAGCCAATAATATTACCCGTACTTTCAAGGTAGTTTTGCGACCTGGCGGTTGTTGAAAACGGACTGCGCCCCAATAAAACCGACTTACGATTGGGCGAATATTTATATATAAAAAATATCTCAAAGAGTCTCGCTTCATAACCAGAGGGTATTCTCAGGTCAGGGTCCTTAAAAGCCTGAATCCGTCTAAAATCATCCTGCCCCATAGTTAAGGCACGCGTGGTGTTCATTATCACTGCCTTAAGGGGGATTTGGGTGTGGATATCCATAAAGGCTCTTTGCCATAGCAGAACATCCTGCTTTTTCACCCAGCCGTAATCCCGGGCAGCACTGCTTAGCTTATTGTAGTCCCTTCGCTCATCTTTATAAATATGCAGGTAATTTCCCCGCTCTGCCACCACCCAAAAAAGATCTCCAAACGTAAGCTTCTCCATCTGAATCGTCCCTCCGGGTGTGGTGGTGGTGTGGGCATTATCATAAACCGCATTTACAAACCAGGGGCTTAAGTTATCCACCTCCTGAGAATCAGCGGGATCTACATTCATCCCTACATGGGGTGCAAGGTATTTTAACGGGCGAAACATAATCTCCTGCCCATTTGCTAAATCTGCTGCAAGTACCAACAGACTAATAACAACGATATTTTTTATGAAGATGGAGTTCATCATAGTAGCTTTTAGATGTGGGTTAGTTAAAATGATCGGTATTGTACATACGGTAGTTTTTCCGACACGTCAAAATCGGTTATAACATTGACCTCAGAAACAACAATATTTTCGTTATCTCGCAGCAGCCCGATAAGAGGCCGCACGAAATCTTCATGCATCCGGGTATAGGCGATTTCTGTTATATAAAAGGATATGGAGACCTGGTAATGGGCTTGATGATCCGAAAGTTTTTCCTTTATCAGTTTTGTCATAAAATCCAACTCCAACTGTGCAAAGGGCGGTTGTGTAATGGATGAAAAAACCATGTTATATAAATTGGAAAGCCTATCCTGTTCTGTTACAATCATTCCGCCCCCGGGAGCTTTAAAATAGATAATAAAAGGACTCCCGCTATTGGCCATTTCATCTGCTTTTTTCTTCAGGTCTTTCAAATATTGATTTCCTCCGCTGGTTTCAATGTATACAATATGGTATACCTGGTGCACCCGGGGAATGATCTTTACCTGATAGTCCGTAAATTGCTTTCCCCTGAAGCTGAACTTTATTTCATTTTCCTGGCTTATCTCTTCACGGCCCTCTGTTTCTAGAAAAAACAATGAAAAGTTATCATTCAACAGGATCAATTTATATTCATCCAATAGTCCGGCAGCTTCATAATAGGGCTGAATTTCCTTCAGGGCCTGATCGATGGTCATATCTTTTATGGAGGCAATATATTGCCCGTTATGAATCACTTCAAAGCGATAAACAGGCTTATGATCAGAAACGGAGTCCTGTTCAATCACGCTAATGTTCCAGGGAATGGTATCGTTTCTGTTCTCCCAATCGGTATTGCCCGTCTGGCAGGTGTTTCCCATGCATGAAAACCCTAAGCACAAATAAGAAATAAATAACCAAAAACCGTTTATCATAGCGTAAATGTTAAAACCTATAAGCCAATCCCAGGCCCATAGTAATATTATAAAACTCTAATTTATTGTCGTTAAAAAAAGGGGGAAAGGGAGCACCTATATCCGCTGGATCATCCGTAAGAGAATTGTTCTTCCTTTGGTTGCCTACTGTATTGAGATTATAGGAGGCCATGGTATGCAAATGAAGAATATCCCTATATATATTAAAAAGCAATGACAAATCCAGCGAGAAGTCAAATCTGCCGGCCTGGCTAAAGGATCCGGTTTCATTACGTATATAAAAATCAGGAATCACGGCTGCATCTCCGGGGGTGTTTTCATTAAATTGCAGGGTATAATTATACTTGTTAATAATGGCATATCTGGCCCGTACGCCTATACCTGCCCCGGTAAAGACCCTGTTTTGGCTGACATAATTCACAGATACGGTGAGGGGGATTCCAAGTAAAGTGTGTTTGTATTTTTCGCCGGCTATTTGCACTATTGAGGTATCCACCCTTGCAACAGCCTCTGTATTTACCGGGCTAAACAAGTATGCCAACTGATTCCCGGAAGAAGTAAAGGCTGATGCAGCGTATTCAAGTCCACTGCTTGCCGCGAGGCCAAGCCCTTTCCACAAAAAGAACATTCTGGAATAATGGGCAAAAAAATCGGTTTGATGCAAATCGCCTATTTTTGACAGGGTAGCAGGGCTGTTTAAACCGAGGCTTATATCAAAGGGATTGAACGGAAAATGGAGTTTTGTCCCGGCATTCACAAGATGATGTTTCCTCTTCCTTTCAAAAGGCGGGGTTTCCTGAATGATGAAAAAACGATTGTCTCCCGTGAGATGGTTCCAGTTATCGGCTGCTAAGGCTGCAGACAACAGGTTTTCGTGTTTATCCGCTGAGTGTATCTTTATCCGTGACTTTGACGAAACATGGCTAAGGCTTAGTAGTCCAAGCTGGTTGGTTACTCTTTCTCTTTTTACCCTTTTTCTCAGGGCTGGATCAAAATATTCTATTTCAAATGTTTTCCATTTAGCGGGCTCCCGGCTGGGATATAATACCCTGAGGGTAAGATCGGTATTTTCATTGAGCAGGTTGTGTATGCCGATAATTTTCAAGCTATCTTGTTGTGTATCCGCTAAAAAAGTTGCCCGTAATTCCCAATCGTCGATGCTTTGAACAGCCATATCATCCTGTTGATAAATGATCACCCTTTTCTGGATTACAGCATGAATTAGATATTGGTGATCCTCCCTCATTGGAGAGAGGGACTGGATATGCCAGGTATACAATCCCGGCCGGATTATTTTATCGCTGAAATGGTTTCGTACCGTTGCAAAGTATTCATCAATGGAAATGGGCTGGTAAGAATTTTTTTGATCAGGCAAAAAATTAAAGATTAAGGCATCCTGCTCAAAAAGATGGGCAAATTTAAATTCTTTGCCAGGGTCATATTTGCCATGTTCATCCGAAACGGTGAAACTTTCAAAATACATGTTCATATACTCACCAATGCGGGAAGTTAACAGGGTGTCTGCAGAATCCTCAATACCGGTATAACCGGCACTAAAGGATTTTGCACAAAGAATAAACCCCAAAAGCATAATGGCCACAGTGCGCTTCCCTTCAGCGGAAAGCAGAACCGGGCTACAAGGTTTATCTAAATTGCAATATTTGTTAACTTCCTGAACCATATTCATAAAAACATCCAGATATACTATTCACAAAAAGTCAGTTTACCCATCACAGCATAGCTGCTCATCCATTACTCCACAGATCAGATCAGGGGATTAACATTCCCGGGGATAATGTTAATAAACTCAAATTTATTGCAATATATAACTTTATTATTTTTTGAATAGGCAATTTTTAATCTATTGTATGAACCCCCCTGTTTTTGATGGTGAACTGTATTGTTTTACCAACGAACGAACCATTGGTCAAAAATACATATCATTTATTTTTCCTTATTCTATTATTGAAATAGGAGTAATTATGATTTCGAAGTTCAAACACCCTTTTCTTATCATATTAGATTGCCAACGATTTGTTTATTCCTGTATCCAGTAGGATAACTCAGTTATGATTTTGAGGTTATTCCTACAATAAGAGGTTTTTTCTTTTCATATAATCCTGCAACAGTGTATTTTTATGCGCACACCACCTATTGAATATTAAACTCAATGCAATTATTGATTTCGATTGAAAAATAGAAATAACAACTTAAACAAATGGATAACTATTTGATTCAGTTTAGGTTTCGAGGTAAGGCCCGGAAAACTATAAGAGAATTAATTAATACAATCGCGATCGATTGTGGGTTGCATAAGACAAGACCTTCCAGGTCCGTTCCTCATATTACATTTGCCGGGCCCTTTTTTACAACCGATGAACACAGACTTATAGAAAACTTTCACAACCTCTGTGTTAACAATCCATTAATGCATTTTGACATAAACGGTTTCAACACCTTCGAAAAAAAACAGGTGGTTTACCTTCATATAGAACCCGAATGGAGTATGGTACACTTCAGGCAATTGCTGTCGAAAACCCTGCAATCATACTGCAGCATGCAACCCATGGATTATATGGAAGCTTTTAATTTTCATTCTACCATTGCTATGAAGCTGACTCAAAAAGAATTTGAACAGGTTAAGCTTTATGTAAACCAAAGAGAAAAGTTTATACTGAAACATGTTATAGCCAGAATTACCCTGCTCAAAAATGCAAGGATACTTAGAGAATTTGACTTTTTCCAGAGAAAAATGTTTGATCGTACAAACGCTAAAAATAAAATGATATTTTCAACGACAATGAACCTTTTGCAAAATTATTTGAGTAATCACTAAAAGAGATACGGACCGTATAATTTAACATAGAAATTACTGTTGTTTAAAAAGGTAAGGGCATTTATTTTGTTAATGCACTTATCCCTTAAACTCTAAACTTCTTAAACACTAAACTTCCTCAACCCTCTCAACCTCTTCTCATTACAGGCTGCCCATTGGAATCGTAAACTTAAAATCGCTCCCCTCATTAACTTCGCTTTCCACCCATATCTTCCCTTTTAACTTTTCGGCAAACTCTTTACACAGCGTTAATCCCAGGCCTGAGCCTTTTTCTCCTTTGGTCCCACTCCTGGAAGGTTGATTGGTCAGTTGGAAAATATCATCCAGCAAGTGAGGCTCTATCCCCACGCCGCTGTCTGAAACCACAAACAGCAAATTGTCATCCTGCTTTTGCACAGAAATAGTAATCTTGCCCTGGTTATGGGTATATTTAATGGCATTGGTAAGCAGGTTTCTCAGAATAAACTTCAGCATCTCCGGGTCAACCATCACATGGCCATCATAATCAACAGTTGTACCCACGCGGATTTCCTTTGAGCAATAGAGTTGTTCGCACGACAATACCACCTCTTCTATCACCTCTCCGGGTTTAACTTTTTTAGGAGCCGGACGGATCAAGCCTTTTTGCAATCTCGACCATTCCAGCAGATTCATGGTCAGATTGTAGGTATTCTCAGAGGCAGTGAATATGTTCTTTGCATACTGTTGAATCTGTTCAGGTGAGAGTTGGGGTGCATTCTTCATTAAGATCTCACTAAAACCCAGCAACACCACAAAAGGATTTCTCAGGTCATGGGCAATGATTGAAAACAACTTCTCCTTGGTGGTGTTCAGACCATGCAGTTCTGTATTGGCTTCATTGAGTTTGTTAAGAGTATTGACCAGGGTTTGCTTTTCCTTGAGAAGCTGTCGCTGAAGGTTGCTGATGTTGCGGTTAAGATCATGGAGGATTTGGTTTTGACCCACCAGCTGACTGGCATCCACCCCTCCAACAATGAGCAATTCCCCGTTTTTTTTATACACCTCAGCCTGTATAGAAGCATTAACAGTAAAAACACTACCAATGGTAAGAAACCCTGAATACACCAGGGTGCCCCTATCGGTTGAAGCAGCCAGCGATTCAAACGGGGGATTCAGAATATTTTTCCAGGGTTCTTCTTCCTTGAAGAGAGCGCGCATGGCTCCATTGGCAAAGACCAATGACTTATCGGCAGAAAACAAGGCAATACATAGCGAATTGTTGTGCAACAACGTTGCCATTATTTCATCGGACCAGTCGGGAAAAAGCAAGGAAAGGTCTTTCTGCATGTCTAGTTATCGGTAAATGGAGATTCAAGACTTTCCTGCGAAAGTTTCTCAAGGAGAGGAATATGGATCTGTATCCAGTTATAATAGGGCAATATTTGTTCAAAACTACCCGGTGATAGTTCTTGCCGCAGAATGGCAATCCAGGAATTTAACTGGATGGCCCAGTAGCCGGAAGTAAAGCCCCGGCTATGGTAAGCTTTGAACACCCACAAAATCGTTTCAACCCATACTTCGCTGTTATGGTGCTGAAAAATGGAGGCCATAAAACGCAGGTGATTGGCATGGTTGTTTTTCATCAATTCAATATTATCCTTACCCACCAGCTCTTCTATATCCTGCCGATCAAGCATATGCCGGTTGATACCCGAAAGCAGCAATTGGCCCTTATCCAGGTATTCGAGGGTGGCCTGTTCACCTACCTGCGGTAGTTTTCCGGCACTTTCCAAAAGTAGGTTCTTATCCATTATGAGAGATTTTCTTAATAAATAAGTCAACACTGCTTAAATCGGGCTGATAAGTGGTGTTAGAATAATTCTTTAATATTTCTTTGCCCCCATACCTGAAAGCCTGCCCGCCAACAAGAATAAGAAGTTCGGGAAGTTCATCCGTGATGGTATGAAGCATGTTCTTAAGGTAGGGCAGGTTAAAATAAAGACTCAGGGACAAGGCAACCATGTCGGGTTGTATCTCTTTCACAAACTCAACAAATTCACGGGTGGGTATACTGGCACCCAAAAAATGCGCATTCCACCCGTTGAGTTCAAAGACATCCGATACCATTTTGATTCCGATTTGATGGTATTCATTTTCCACGCAACTTACCACCA
>JBEPXC010000191.1:0-6995 GCA_041642035.1 Sphingobacteriia bacterium | reverse complement strand
TGCTGTATGGTTTCTGAGGAAAGGGTGTAGGTGAGTTCTACGGCAGCATGAGAAAAGGGAGGCACATCAAAGGTAGCTACTGCCCGTTGGTTATTATTGATATACAAGCGAACAGGCTGATTCTCCAGCCTTTGATCGGAGTCGTTGTAGATTTGGGCCTGCAGGGAAATTATCTGTGCGCTCCTTCTGACAGGATTGTCAATCCATAGCGAATCAATAAAAACATTAGCAGATGCTGAAGAAGAAAAGGGTATAAAGAAATAGTCTACAAGGGAATCTGGAGTGGCTTGTTGGAAATCTGAGGTGTTCTTTTGAAAATCACTAAGAACAAATGCAAGTTTTTGCTCTTCCGGATTGTTTTCCTTTAGCATGTCGGCCTGCCTGGCCATTACCTGGGGCAGATTTCTGACCGAAGGACTAAAGTCTGTCTCCGATACCATGGATAAGAATTCGTCGCGACTCACAAATCTTTGATGACGGGCTTCAAAATCATTGGTCAGGAGTTGAAACTCATCCGTTGGAGAAAAGCTTTTAGCTATTTCATCGGCCCGTTGTTTGGCCTGATCCAGCAGGTTGCCATAGCTGGAACCCGATTCCATGCTGAACGAATTGTCAATATATATACTCAGACGGTTTCCTTCCGTCATGAGGTCAGTCTCTTGCAAGGGGATAAATGGGCGGGCAAAAGCCATAACGAGAAATGCAATGGCCAGCATGCGGGAAAAAAGGACCAACAAATGCTTGAGTCTTGCCTGGCGTTGAGTTTCATCGTTTAGCTTCTCAAGAAAGCTGATGTTGGAAAAATATACTTTTTTGAACCTTCGAAAATGAAACAGGTGAATGATTATGGGAATAACCATTGCGGATAAAGCAAGTAAAAAAAGCGGGTGTAAAAAACGCATAAAGTGATGAGGTTAAAAACATAAGGTTGTAATATTTGGAGGGCCAGCCTTTAAACAAAGTATAAAAATAAGAAAGAAATTTAAATTATTGACTCACTACCTAAAATGAAATGCATATTAAGACATGTATAATCGCTTAAAGTAGTGAATAGCATTTGTTTGAGGCAGACTCATCAGATGAGTCTGGATTTAGGTGCTTACAAAAAAAAGAATTATCTTTATATAAAGATTCCCGAGCTAACGTATTCTATTTAGCGAAGCATCTTTGCGCAGAATTATTATATGAGCACACACTCTTTTTTCTATTTAAATTTTTGCATTGAGCTTTAAACCAGCTATGGGAACTTTATGAAAGATTGACCAAAAATAAAAAATAAATATCATGAATACCATAGTTTCCTTTGAACAAAAGCGCGATGTTGAATTTAAAAAGACATTGTATCAGCGCGTTTCTGAATACTTCAACCAGCATGGATTGTCAAAGAATCACACCCCGGGCATGGTGTTTAAATCAGCGATAATGTTAAGCATATATATAGTGCCTTTCTTGCTGATACTGACCATTCCCATGCCACTCTTTATTGTTTTTATCTTGTATTTCATTATGGGAATCGGCATGGCTGGAGTAGGGATGTCGGTTATGCACGACAGCAATCATGCCGCTTACTCGAATAACCAGCGTATAAATATTCTTATGGGCTTTACCATGAATATGCTTGGAGCCGATGCTTATAACTGGAAAATAAAGCACAATAAACTCCATCATGTCTTTACCAATATTTATGGAAAAGATGAAGATATTGACAGTCGTGTAATTCTGCGGTTTGCCTACGCTGCTCCACTAAAAAAATACCACCGATATCAGCATATTTATGCCTGGTTTTTGTATTCTTTAATGTCGTTATCGATGTTATTTGGTGATATCCCCAAAAGATTCACCTATCGCAAAAAAGGCATCACCAATATTTCTCTCAGCCGCTTTCGCAAATCGGTAGCATGGCTGATTTTTTCCAAGACACTATATATTGCTGTGTTGCTGGTATTGCCCATTGCGGTAACCTCACTTCAGTGGTGGCATGTGTTGATAGGGTTTTTAATCATGCATTTTACCACCGGATTTATCCTGAGCGTGATATTTCAAATGGCCCATGTAGTAGAAGGCCCCGGGCAAGCTCTGCCCGATGAGAGGGGAAAGATTCATGATATTATGCTGGTACATCAGTTAAAAGAAACCTGCGACTTTTCGCGCGGGAATAAATGGCTGTCGTGGTATGTGGGTGGATTGAATTATCAGGTTGAGCATCATCTGTTTCCACGTATTTGCCATGTGCATTATCCGGCTATTTCCAAGATTGTTGAAAAAACCACCAGGGATTTTACTATGCCCTATTTTGTATATGATACCTTTGGTTCTGCTATCCGTTCGCATTACAGGACGCTGAAAAATCTGGGTAGGGTGCAAACGGCCTGACATTATTTTATCTGGACAAAATATTTTTCAGTTATGGGTCAGATGGAACTTACATGAATGACCATATCCATTCTCTTTTGTGAGCGCGGTGCTCATGTACGTTTTATTCCATAACAGACATTAGCGTTTAGAAGAATCCTCTGCCGCAAGCCCCGATGAGAGCATCATTTTTATGATTTTTTATTATTCTGGTTATAACAGTTTAGATCTCCTATTGCCAGTTATACTCCGACATATGCGTGAAGTGTAACGGGTAATTTTCAGATAAAACCTCCTTGTTGTGGTACGCAATTTGCTTTGTTATAGTGCAATAAATCAAATATATAAATTTTAAAAGCAGTAACTATTATAAGATGACCGCTATTATGCTCAGGAACAAATCACTTTCAATAATTCTCTCAATTATAATTCTTACAGGCTTATTTTCTTGTTCGCGTTGGCATTATCGTGAAACCACCGAGATGTTACTCGAACGTTATCCCGATGCCCATATGGAAGTATTCAGGCATGAAGGGCGAAATTTACGCTATCTTAGTCTGCAACGACACGATACGTTACCTACCTTGTTCTTTTTGCATGGCTCTCCCAGCACCATGAGTGTATATAACACCTATTATCAGGATACTACCCTGGCTAAGTGGGCTAATATTATAGCCGCTGATCGGCCGGGATATGGGTTTTCAGACATGGGACGTTCAGAAAAATCTGTAGAACGACAAGCCGAATACATGTGGAAAATCCTCGAACAGGAAAATTATCCCTCTCCGCTATACATAGTAGGATCATCCTATGGTGGTACCGTGGCAGCAAAAATGGCCATGCTTCAGCCCGATAAAGTTGACGGGATGGTGCTGGTTTCAGCATCTCTGGCACCGGGAGAAGAAAGAACCTATGCCATAAGTTATCTCATCCGGTTTCATCCCTTCAGATGGTTGATTCCCCGTATGATAATGGTAGCCAACGACGAAAAACTTTCTCACTATGATGCATTAGAGCAAATGGAACCTTTATGGGATCAGATTGTTACGCCTGTGGTTTTAATTCAGGGTACCGACGATCGGCTTATATATCCGGGTAACCTCGATTTTGCACTTCAAAATCTTATGAATTCTTCCTTTGTCGATTCTCATTTGCTGGAAGGTGAAGGCCACTTCTTGCAAATCAAGTATAAGGATTTTATCCTCGAGCAACTGCAAAACCTTATGTTGAGGAAGGCATCGGATTCAGTAGATGTAATTCTTGAGCTTACCGATTAAAAAATATATCCCACATCACTATTATTTGCTGATTTAGAAAAAGGTGAATAAAACCGACTGAATACATATAACGTAGGAAAGGGAATTCCCCATTGTTGTTAAAATAATTTCTGCTCGGCCTATATTACGTCCTTGTGAAACAATTAGGGGTTTTTGATTTTGCTTCGAATGAAGCGATAATTGTAGGTCATAGTCTATAATTCTAGCGCTTTTATCTTTTGTCTTTTTACCTGCAGCATTAATAGATGCCATTTCCCAAATTTAACATGGATAATTCAGGTGATCTTTTCTCACCGAATAAGTAATGAATAGATGAACACTTTATATCTTTGATTGTTAATAGTTGCGAAAAATATATACGACAAAAAAATCATATAAGGTAGAGTAGCCTGAATCCATTACCCTTCTTATATTCCATTCATTTAAACTGTTTTTAACTATGAAAAGATCTGTTGTGTTGGCATTATTTTTAAGTGTTGCTATCAGTCCGATGGCCTGGACTCAGGTATTAGATGTTGAGGATAATCTGCGTGAGAAGAACAATGACACCATAATGGGATGGCGCCGGGGAGGAGTCAGCTCGCTTAATCTGTCTCAAACTTCGCTGACCAATTGGGCCGCAGGAGGGCAAAACTCCTTTTCTGTGAATGGATTGCTCAGCCTTTTTGCCCATTACAAAAGTGAAGAAGAGGCCTGGGATAATACCCTTGATATAGGCTATGGCCTATTAAAGCAAGGAAGAAATTCGGATTACATGAAGACAGACGATAAATTCGACTTTTTGTCCAAATATGGCCGGCAGGCTTTTGGGAACTTCTATTATGCTGCTCTGTTTAACTTTAGAACCCAGATGACACCGGGGTTTGATTATGCAGCCGACACCAC
This sequence comes from Sphingobacteriia bacterium, assembly GCA_041642035.1. Classification (GTDB taxonomy): domain Bacteria; phylum Bacteroidota; class Bacteroidia; order Bacteroidales; family UBA7960; genus SKVR01. Next base: position 2,481 of record JBEPXC010000191.1, on the reverse strand, counting down.
CAAAATATCCAATTTGCTCGCCCCGGCTTACCTGCTCGGTGCGCTAGGTTTAGACTACAAACCCAATAATTATTTCAGCGCTTTTATAGCACCTGTTACGGGTAAAATAACGATTGTCAATGATCAGGAACTGGCCGATCAGGGGGCCTTTGGAGTAGATCCCGGCGAAAATACTCTGACGGAGTTTGGTGGATATGTAAGGCTAATATTTTCCAGGGATGATTTTACCCCTGAATTGCTTAGAAATGTTTCTTTTACTACTAAGCTGGATTTGTTTTCCAACTACCTGAACAACCCACAGAATATTGATGTAAACTGGGAAACGCTAATCGCCATGAAAGTAAACCGTTTCCTGTCTGTTAATTTTACTACACATCTTATTTATGATGACGATATAGACATTGAAGTGGATGGAGTTGCTGCTCCACGGGTGCAGTTTAAAGAAATCCTCGCTGTAGGCTTTTCCTATAATTTTTGATCAGGACATTCCTGGTGATTTCATTTTTTGTTTTTTAGCCATAGCCTAAGGGGCATTAGGGTGACTAAAAGCTTAGACCGGTTTAATTATTCCTCTGCAAAATACTTATCGTTATGAAAAACATTTTTATTGTCGGCGCATCATCGGGCATAGGCCTCAGGCTGGCTGAGCAATTATCAGCAGATGATACCAGGGTGTTTGGCACTTATTATAAGAACAAACCCGATTCCCAAAATCAGAAGATTGTATATCACCCGCTCGATGTGCAAGAAGAGAATTACGCTCTTGATTTTTTACCCGAGCAGCTTCAGGGTTTCGTGTACTGCCCCGGCAGTATAAACCTGAGGCCTTTCAATCGCATCAAACCCGCTGATTTTATCAATGACTTTAATCTCCAGGCTATGGGGGCCGTAAAGATTCTTCAGGCCATACTTCCAAAGCTCAAGAAATCAGGAAATGCCTCCATTGTATTGTTTTCGACTGTTGCAGTACAGACAGGATTTCCCTTTCATTCCCAGGTGGCCATGTCGAAGGGTGCCATTGAAGGACTTACCCGGTCGTTGGCAGCAGAATTTGCACCCACTATCCGGGTAAATTGTATTGCTCCTTCGCTCACCGATACTCCCCTGGCTGCCTCCTTGTTAAGTACAGAGCAAAAGCGGGATACGCACAGTCAAACTCATCCCCTTAAACGAATCGGCTTGGTGGATGACATGGCCTCGATGGCCGCATTTCTTTTGTCGCAGCAGTCGGGATGGATTACCGGTCAGATCATGCACGTGGATGGAGGAATATCGGTTGTCAGGAAATAGGGTTTTAATGAATGGGGTGTTGACCCAGATGGCCAACACCCCATTTAAACATTATTAAGAATCATGATTAATTCAAACCACGACAGCTTTCCACGTTTGAGGACGGAGCGCCTGAACTTCAGACCTCTAAATATCCTTGATGCTGATGAAATATACTTTTTGCGATCGGATAAGAACATCAATAAATACCTCAACAGAAAGCCTGCCTTCTGTAGGCAGGATGCTCTGGATTTTATCCTGATGATACAGAAAAACTTTTCCCTTAATCAGTGGGTATATTGGGCTCTTTCCTCTCACTCCAGTAAAAAACTGCTGGGGACAATTTGTCTGTTTAATATTAATGCTGAATGTACCTCTGCTGAAATAGGCTATGAGCTCATGCCTGACTATCAAGGAAAAGGGTTGATGCAGGAGGCTTTAGTGTATGTACTTGATTATGGATTTTCGCAACTGGGACTCCACTCCATTAGGGCTACTGTACATGTTGATAATGCAAAATCGCTAAGACTGCTCGAGGACAATGGCTTCCAAAGCACTATAACTATTTTCTCCCCCCCAATGTCCGAAGAAGATTATCTGCTCCACTATCGGCTGGATGCAATGACCCATCTATGCGGTAGATTAAAATAAATATTCTTTGGGGCTAATCAATATCAGGTGAAAAGTGTTTATTATGTTTAGGTACCCTTAAAAGATTTGCTTTAATAGAAATCATTAAGCGAATGGTGCCAGGGGTGAAAGTATAATTTGAAGCTAATCGTTTAATGGATCAGGATCATAAGCAATCAGAAAAGAATATAAAAACAGCCTTCTTTCTCAATCTTGGCTTTACGGTTTTTGAAATGATTGGGGGCTTTTATGTAAACAGTATAGCCATTATATCTGACGCCATTCACGATCTGGGAGATAGCATCTCCCTTGGAACCTCGTGGTATTTACATAAAAAATCGATTCAAAAGTCATCAAAAACGTTTTCCTTTGGCTACCGAAGGTTTTCTTTGCTGGGAGCTTTAATCAACAGTATTATCCTTATTGCCGGATCTATTTATGTGATTTCGGAAGCAGTAGGAAGATTACTCGAACCACAACAAAGCAATGCTACTGGGATGTTGCTTTTTGCCTTTATCGGTATAACTGTAAATGGATACGCTGCCTGGAAGGTGAGTACAGGCAAGTCACTTAATGAAAAAG
>JBEPXC010000190.1:6749-7023 GCA_041642035.1 Sphingobacteriia bacterium | reverse complement strand
CCGGACAATATTTCATACAACGACCACAACTAAAACAGTTGCCCCGGTTAACCTCATAGGTATCGCGCCGTCGGAATATCACCTGGTTGATCAGAGTGAGTGCAATCACCAGTCCGATAAAACCTCCCAGCCACCAGCCGGCATTGCGAAATCTCTGCTGTATCACACCGGCATCTTCAACCAACATATCCAGGGTTCGGCCCGAAGCCATAAACGTTTCCACATCGAGGTTTCCTGTCTCCTGCATCATTTCAGGATGGGCAATCAACATATT
>JBEPXC010000190.1:0-6739 GCA_041642035.1 Sphingobacteriia bacterium | reverse complement strand
TTGGCCAGAGAAACATCAGAATGCGCTTTAGACAAAAAATTATAGGATGCAGAAACAGACCATCCACCCAGGACAACCAATAATGGTAGCAAGGTAGCATAAATCAAAAACCTACGGGTATCACTTTTAACCGGTTTGTTCTCTTTTTCATCGGTAGGGAAATCGATGGCATCAAAGGGGCACGCATCCTTACACAGTTTACAATTGATGCATTCCTTCGGGGTTATGGAAAGATGGTTTTTTGAAAAGCGGGATCCAATATTCAGCATGGCCCCGTAAGGGCAAATAAACCGGCAGTAGGGTCGGGCAACAAACATCCCCATCAGCAGAAAGGAGATTCCCAGTATGATCATATGAAATTCGGCGCCCATTCTGAAAATACCAATAAAGGGATCATACCTGCAGATGATAAAATCGGTGCCGGTAGCAGCATACATTATGGCCAACCCCAGATACACAAAAGGAAACAGCCCGAGTGTTTTCTGCAGCCAGGGGGCTATTTTGATAGGTTTTACAATTACCACATCCTGTATCATCCCCAGGGGACAGGCCGAAGAGCAAAAGATTCTTCCGGCAAATAGGGCTATCAGCAAGGGAATAACAAAAAAAGTCAGGGCCGTAAGCGGGATGGCATAACCCGGATTAAACAATCCCAACGATAAATTCTGCACTGCTCCAATAGCACAGATACAGCCTAGTCGGTAGAAACCAAAATAAAGCAATGAAAATATCATTACCCAAAAAATACCTTTCCGCGAACGCTTGTTGAATATTAGCCATATTGTTACTCCCATCACAAGAAGTAAAACAGCCACATCAACATATTCCATAAAAGGAGCACGTGGTAATGGGGCAGTGGTCTCGGGAGTTTGATATTCAGTCTCAAACTCTGGCTTGGGAAAGCGTTGCTGCTGAGCATAGGTTGCAGCATGTAACCCAATCAGGATTAGTATTAAAATCAGTATTTGGATTTTTATCTTCATTCTTTATTATTTTCTTCCTGCTTCCATTACATTTTATCAGCGTAAATTCAGCGGAATCTGTGTTATATGCGTTCTAAATTTCAAAATCCCCTTTAATAAGATAGGGATCTGATTTGGGAACCCGACTGATGGCATCTGAAGGGCACACCCTTGCAATGGCGCATTCATTGCAGTTGACACATAAGTCGTGTCGTATCTGAAGATGCAGTGATCCGTTGCCAAAGGCAGAACATCCTTTTACGCATTTGCCACAGCCTATACAAAGTTCTTCTATGATTTTATATTCATAGTAAGGAGCTTCAACAAACCTGCGCTCAATGGCATCAGTGGGACAAAGCATATTTTCGGCTGCAGTATCTCTGGCAATATGACCGGGCTTAAGATATCCCCCACACAAATCGCAGTACCCGCAAAGGGCATAAGCATGCACACACTTCACAGCAGAGGGATTGAGCACACAATGGGTAGCGCAACGCCCACAACTGGTGCACTTAAAAGGATCAATCTGCCATACCCATTCACCTGCTCTGGCATCCCTGATGGAAAATCCCACCACACCTGCCAGTCCAAGCCCCAGGGAATATCGGGCACAGCCGCGAATGAAATTTCGTCTGTCGATTCGTTTGTTCATAGTATGTTATTTTCCTTTTTAACCATCTGAGTTGCCCTGTACTTTCTGCGGTAAGGTGCATCCTTTTATCTTATTGCATGAAGCACAAAGGTTTCCCGGTGCACACGCAGCGGCTTCAGAATCTTTGCTTTTAATAAGGGCAAAAATGGAAACCACACCCAGTAATGCCAGGAGCAAATATCGTATCCAGATGTTGATGAATTCACGTCGATGCATAGTAAAAAGAGTTATTATACTGGCTTAAAGAACCGCAACATTTTCTTATCAAAATCCAGCAACCAAACATTGTCATTTTCATCAATGGCCACAGCAGGTGCTTTTTCGCTGTTGGAAAAGCTGTTGGGGGCAGCAACAACCGATTCCAGTTCACCCGATTCCTTGTAAATCTTCACCCTAACCATTCCTTTTTCGCTGGTCACAAAACGTCCATCGGATAAAAAGGCAAAATAAGAGGGGTTGCAGCATCCGCTAAAACCTTCAAGGGTAAAGGACGGTATGCCCCAATCGCCCCGCAGTCGGCCATTTAAAGCATAGTTTTGTATCCGGTGCATGCCGGGATTGACCACCCACAGTTCGTCGCTGGTATTTACCGCTAAGTGGAAATGTGAACTGGGCAGAATAAATCCATGCGTCGCCGAAACCCCTGATTCGCCTTTAAAACTTCCGGTTTGATTGAGTTGTTTATCAAATACCACCACTTCCTTTTTGCCGGCATCAGCTACAAAGATAGAAGTACCTGTGATAGCCACAGAAGAGTATAGAGATTCCCCGCTTAGGATCTCAGAACGATCGATCTCATCACCCTCGGGAGTATAGGATACCAGATAATTGCGAAAAGCGATTAAAATGACACCTTCGGTTGATAACACAATGCCTGAGGGATTCGGGTCAATGGATTTCTTCATCAACTCCGTACCATCGGGCCTGATTACCTGAAGATGGTTTTCGGAAAGCAAATACAGATTGCCGTTATAGTAGGTAAAAGCTTTGGGATTTTCAATTTCAATCTGTCTTGTTTCTCTGTATGAAATCAGGTCTTCATTCACAATCTTATATTCATCAATATCATACTCGTATGGATTGTCGGGTCGCTGATCAACTCTGGAAGAAAAGGAATCGAACAACACAACACCGGCAACCACTAAAATGGCTATAAGGATTAGTATCAGGATTACTCTGTTCATAAGCAGGATTTTTTGTGTCTGTTGGTATCGATTACTACCGTTTAATATTCATACAAATCATTCTATCGGCATCTCTCAGAACCATAAAGCCGTCGGCTATGGCTATGGGAGCCCAGGCGTCATGTCCTTCAAAGAGCTTCACCCGGTCCAGCTCTATATATCCCCTAATGCTTTTTTGGATAATTACAAGAGTAGCATCATCATCCAGCAGGAATATTTTCTCGTCAGCCACAATAAAGGGCCCCAATCCAAAGCGCGCCGTGGGACCACTGGCCCATACGATCTGTGTGGGGTCATCTGGCCTGACACACACCATCTGGTTGCGCAGCGTACGGGCATCTTTAGGCAACACACCAAACATATGCCCATCTACCAGGATGGGGGTCTGTTGTTCACTGGAAATGCCCTCTCCAGGTTTATAGGCCATAAGCATTTCGACCTCAAAGAGTCCATTTTCTTCCTTTAGCTGCAACAGCATACTTCCGGCCCCATATCCTGCGGTGAGGAAAATTTTCCCATCAGGCATACATACGGGTGATGAAGCAACAACAGGATGATTCCATTGACTGGTTTGCCACAGAATCGCACCCACATCGGGGCCATCGGCAGCAATGCCTGCTACTCCACCCGATGCGCTGTAAACAAACATTCTTCGCCCACCAAATTCGAAAGGCATGATGGAGGAGTGTGACATTTTCCATTGATCAGGGTTGGGTGTTTCCCAAAGCACCTCTCCTGTGGCACAGTCTACACCAATCATCAGGGCCGTGCCTGAAGGAGCAAGTATGGCCACACCATCCACGATCAGTGGACACTGACCGGTATACCACAACGGCACTTCGCTTTGGTATTCTTTTTCAATATCCAGTCCCCACAAAAGATCGCCTGTTGAACGCTCTAAGCACATCACATGACTACGTGGACCCAGCGTAAGGATATAATCTTCTGTAACGGCAGGTACTGTGCGCGACATGCCATGATTGCGACGAATTTGCACGTCATACCACCGACGCCAAATTTCCTCTCCTGTGTCAAGGGCAAAGCATCTGAGCATATCGGCTCTGAGATCTTCGTCGTAGTCCAAAACATACACCAGTCCTTCAAAAATTGCTGCTCCGGCATGCCCCTCTCCCATTTCAACCGACCAGAGAATCTCAGGAATTTGTCCATTAAAACTATTGATAAGTGGAATGTTGGTTGTGGATATATTGTCGGAATTTGGCCCACGAAATCGCGGCCAGGTTTCCAAAAAGGAAGATTCCACGGTTTCAAATCTTTCAAAATGCTCTCCGATTACGATATTTTCATCAGAAATCCCTTCACTGGTGAAATTGTCTCTTCCTGGTTCAGAAGAACTCAAATTGTCAACAGGATTATAAAAAACCCACCATAACAAAGCCACTCCCCCAATCAATGAGAATACAAAGGGAGCGGATTTCAGCAGTTTATCCATGTTTAACTTAACCACCAGCCGAAAGATTTAGATGAGCCTGCAAGGAAGCATAAATGCTAGTTTTTTATATTGTAGGCCATCAGGGCATTGCCATGGCGAACATAGAGAATTCCTCTGTCAATAACCAAATAAGCCCAGTGTTGATCAGATCCCAATTCTATTTTTGTCTTGCTTACCACTTCGAATTTACCTGCCTGAGGTTTCAACAATGCCAATTCGCCCCTTTCCGTATAGGCATAAAGCATACCATCAGCAGCGATAAGGGTGCCCGAATCAATATCCCTTGCTTCATGCACTGTCTCTCCAGTATTCCAGTCAACACCAAACCACCTGCGGTTACGATCACCAGAGCCATAGATATAGCCATCCACTAAAACGGCACCACCTGTTTTGGGATCCAGCATCACGTTTTCCCAAAGTTGGGTTATTGTATTCCCATCTTCACTCAACCTAAGCTTATATCCTCCTCTTCCGTACCCTGTGTATACATAGAGATCACCATCGTGATATATGGGTGTATTGGGGTGGATATTGTGCCTGTTCTCTAAAGGACTTGACCACAGAACATTTCCATTGGTTGCATCCAGGCCTACCACGTGGCTGTTCATCAGATTCACCAGTATTTTTCTATCCCCATGAGTGAAGAGTAAGGGTGAACCATAAGCAGAAAGCGTTCCTTTGCCCGGGCTTGTCCACTCAAGAGCACCGGTTTGACGGTTTAGAGCCACAATATTATGCTTGCTCCCACCGGGAGAAACATACACAACATCACCGTCCACAACCAGGTTCTCAGTTATGCCCCAGCGTATATTCTGACCATCGAAATCAGTAAACAAATCTTTAGTCCATTTCTTCTCACCATTGGTAATATCCATACATATAAGTTCGCCCAGACCTGTGGCTATATACATCAGATCACCGGCTATTGTTGGAGTGCTGCGGGCTCCGGGATAACTCTCGGAGAAATCTTTACCATAGGCAAATTTATTAAGCAACTGCCCTTTGTCGGATAGAACATAAAGAAATCCGGTTTCTCCTTCCAGTCCGGTAACATACAATTTCTCATCGACCACTATGGGTGAGGTGAAACCTTTACCCAGATCTTCGAATGCCCATATCATTTGTGGTCCATTTTCGGGCCATGAGGTTAGAAGATTCTTATCAGGATAATGTCCATCCCGATTAGGACCACGCCAGTTGTTGTAATTTTGTGCCTGAAGATTAAGTCCCATCAGCAATAAAACCAAGGCTAATAAATTTACTCTCATATACGTATCTAGTTTACTTAGGATATTCATATCTACATTTATTGTATTTCACAAAAATACAGATTCCTTCATATTCCCCGAAGCTCTTAACATTTGCTAACGACTATAAATAATGATTCTAAATAATAGAATTTGTCTAACCTTAGACAGGGAATACCATTTAGCCTATTAATTTCTTTTCCAATACATTGAAATATTTAATTTTACATCTTAATTAATTTAATAAAACTATCGTTATGAACCTAAAAAGGATAGCATTTAAAAAGAGCGCCATTATGCTTCTTCTGTTTTTTGCCAGCTTAATCCTTACAAGTCACTATGCCATGGCAGAAGTAAAAATGCCGCGCATATTCAGCAACAATATGGTCTTACAGCGAGAAGTGCCCATAAAAGTCTGGGGTAAGGCCGATACCGGTGAAAGAGTCTTTGTAAGTATGCAGGGAGAAGTTCGAAGCGATATTGATTCTTTTGTCATTCCTCATGAATTTGACCCACCCTTCCTGCAGCCTAATTACAGATAGGGAGGGAGTGGCATGGTTCTATGTTATGTTAACATTTCGGGACCAGAGTCACCCTTCCCTGCCTGTAGGGAAGGGCTGGGGATGGGTCAAAGATTTAACGATGCAGGAGTCATCCTTCCCGGTCATACTAAAAGGTTACCCCGTTAAAATCAGAAACAATACTGTTAAATATTCCAAATTCACTTGTATTACGAAATATTTCGTAATACATTTGCTACGAAATAATTCGTACTATGACTACCCATAAAAAATACACACCCACCGAAAGCGAACTGGAGATCCTGCATATCCTATGGGACAAAGAAGCAGCAACCGTTAGAGAGGTTCATGAGGTTATTGAACAAAGCAAAGAAACCGGTTATACCACCACCCTTAAGCTGATGCAAATCATGACAGAAAAAGGGATTCTGGAACGCGAAACCAGTTCACGCACCCATATATACAAACCCTTGCTCAGTCGCGAGAAGACTCAGGAAAGTTTTCTCAACAAGATGCTCAACGGACTCTTCAAAGGCTCCGAAAGCCGTCTGATCATGGGAGCACTCGACCACAAACAAATTACCCAACAAGAATTACAGGAGATAAAGGACTTTCTTGATCAATTTGAAAACAAACCATCATGAGAATCATTGAATATATCCCCGACCCGTTTATCACTGCATTGGCGTGGAGCCTTTTGCACTCACTCTGGCAAATACT
>JBEPXC010000189.1:0-7079 GCA_041642035.1 Sphingobacteriia bacterium | reverse complement strand
TCGTAATTGCAAATGTGCATTTTTGTTGATCTACGAAATCCTGTATTTATGTAATCCGACGTGTTGACATAGACAGAATCAACTGTATGTCCGTTTTTTTCAACCATAACATATCGCTCTACCTTTCTGGATATATCATCACAACCAGAATGTGTCTGCCTTGTAATTAATGTATGCCTGATGGTATCCTTTTCGTTAATACTCGTGTATATTGTGTCTGTACTAATTACTGAATAGATAGGCTGACACCATATTCCAATGAGGTCCTCTTTAATAACATGACGGGGGATTTCGGAGTGTTGCTCAAAACTACCATTCGGTATTAAATTCTTATATGAGGGATAATGATTTCTTATGGAAACAACTTTGCCGTTCATAAAGGTTTCCTCTAAGATCAGATTACCATCTTCCCCCCAAATCATTCTTCTGTTTAATAGGATGGAATCAACCACCCGAAAACCTTCACGCTTTATTAACGATTCTACGATCTCCTTAAGTCTGCCATTTTCATAAAAAACAGAATCCACCACATGCCGGGTATCATCAATTCTTCCGGTTTGCCATTTTTCGGTATGTTTTACCACTGTTCGCCGATGCAGTTCATGACTGTTCTGCGCGATCATAGGGTTTATGGAAAAACCAAAAACCAAAATCAATTTAAATACGCCGAGTCTGAAATTCATTTAATTACTTAAGTTCGGTAATAAAAACAATAGGATTTTCATCAACATCTTTAACCAAACCAATGAAGCTATAGGAGATACATTTTCCCTGGTTTTTATAAGAATATGGTTTAAACGAACATTCTGATGCCGTTAAAATAGTTTACGCCGGCAAATATACGTCATTCCAATAAACATAACAGAAAAAAATGACTACGTGGACGTATAATAGAACCCTGCGCGGAAGGTGGAGGTTAAGGTTCCTTGTTACTTGTTACTTGTTACTTGTTACTTGTTTCGCCAGTGTCATCTGCGTTCCCACTTCACTTTCCATTTTTCACTTTTCACTTTTTTCCTTCCTTCCAGCTTCGAGCATCCAGCTCCATTTAAATGCCACACTGCTCACCAGTCCCCCCGAGTCCTGCAAGTTCCACAAAAAAAACCTATTAAGATACTATTACAACAAAAAAGACCCGAGGATTTAATGGTAAATTTTAACTTAAACATAAAACAATATTTTTTTATTGTTATTCGATAATTTAATTTACTTTTACATCCGACATTATATTTTCAACCCAAAAGCAAAATCATGAAAAAAAATCTAGCGCTAACTACTCTGTATTGGCTTTGTATTCTTATACAAGTTTATTTCCTGGTTACTACTTTACTATCAGTGGCTGTACCCATATTGTTGCATTTTTTCCCAGATATGTTTTTTAACTTCACTAAAACTCCGGAAAGCTTTTCTTTTCTTCAAGTTTTCCACTACACTATTACTAAAACTGTAACTAATGGACAACCATTAGAGCAAGGTGCTTTAATCACATTTTTATATTCATGCTTATTTTATACCCAATTCATATCTATTAAAATTTTAGCCATATTATCATTACAGGAATTTAAAAACTTTATCCGCTCAACCAAAAGGCTGCAAACATTCTTATATCAAAATGTACAATCTTTTAAAAAAATAAGCATGTACACTCTGGTTATATTTTTGATTTCCAGTGTTAATTGGTTTATGATTGGAGGTAGTAAAATTTTCAGTTTCCAACTGAACCTATTGCCTTTAATTATAGGTATATCTGCTTATACTTTTTATGAAGTATTTAAAGAAGGTAATTTCTTATTTGAAGAAAACCTTACAACAATTTGAGATGGCAATAATTGTGAACCTGGATGTGATGATGGCTAAACGTAAGATGTCATTAAATGAGCTTGCGGATAAAGTGGGCATCACCTTAGCCAATCTTTCTATTCTTAAGAATGAAAAAGCCAAAGCCATACGTTTCTCCACCTTAGATGCTATTTGTAAAGCACTGGATTGTCAGCCCGGTGATATTCTTGAATATCGTGCATCTGAATCAGGGGAATAAAACTACTTTTTTGTTCTTCCTCCCAACTTTAAAAGCTAAACCTCACCGTAGCCATCAGCTGCATAGGTCGCAGATGGTACTGATTTTCGAGAAGCATAAATGACCCGACGGTATAGTCGTTGTAGATTTTATGGTTCAGAATGTTGATCCATCTGATTTCCAGATCAATGCGGCGTGATTTGATGTTATACCGGTAGAACATATCCATAAAGTAATTCATCCGGTCGCTGTACTGATAGAACTCGGTTTGGAGCGCCAAATGCTGATTCTTACCCGGAAACAGTAGGATATTGATAAAATATTTAAACACATCCACCTGGTTGAGTTTCTGTTTTTCGCGCCAGGTGTCGTAATGTAGCCACTCGCCCCGCAGCTCTGTACTCAGTCGGTCGGTGATGCGGATATTTGCCTTGGGAGAGAGACTATAAATATGATTTCTTCCTTCGAAGATGCTTTCATTTACCCATAGCTCCTGCCAGTTAATGGCATAGGATCCTTGAAGAGCCAGCGTGGTATTCAATCCGCTAACGTATTTACTGGTCCGTGCACTCAGGTTTATGTTGCGGGCGGTAGTTTCCCGGAAGATGGCACTTTGAATGGTTGATCCGTCAGGAAGAATGCTGTGGGTATGGATCAGGTTCAGATTTCTGATGGAATAGATTCCTGAAAAGGCAGAAAACACCGATTTCAACGGATTGCGATGACTCAAAAACAGGGAGTAGCTCTGGTTAATGCTTTGTTGTAATGGTGCATCGTTGATATGCATGCTCCGGTAATTGTTTAGCATATAAGCATAATGGACTCCGGTAGATTCACCAACGGTAGGTTTATATCGGTAGGATGCTCTTATCCGCCAGAAACTATTTATCTGGTAACTTACGTTAACCGAGGGTGCCAGAATCATGCGGCTGATACTTTGTCCCTTATCCAGTGCCTGATCTTTGATTTCAACAAAAAGATGCGAAAGGGGCAGCTGCGCGGTTACCGAAAAATCATCATTCCTTTTATATACTATTTCGGTTTCCAGGTAGGTTCGGGTTCTGGTGCTTTGGGGTGAATTGACAAAAAGTGTGGGATGCAAAATGTTTCCATCTTTCGCAAAAAGATCTGCTGTCATACGGTGAAACAGGTATTGAAAGCCCGCTCTGGGCGTAAACCCCCAACGGCCCCGTCCGAAAGACAAGCCCACCGAATGATTGATAACCACCCGCTGCATATCACTCTTCTGCACCAGACCCTGATAGGATGTTTGATGGAGGAGACTTTCAAAACCCCCGGGAGATACCTGTAATGACTGGTTAGCATGGTCGTAGAAAACATAGGAACTTATATTAATGAGCCGCTTCCCCAGGGGTTTTACCATGCTCAATTTGTTGGAAATGGTTTGATAGGGATTTTTCAGGTTTTGCTGCAGCAGCGGATTTCCTGATGTAAGTAGGTTTCCGTTTTGCTGATCCCAATGCGTCTGAAATTCGAGTTTGTTTTCCAGGTAATTCCCTTTGGTATTACGCGTCAGGGTGATCTCTCCCCGAAGAGCGGTATTTTGCAGGTTGTTTCTGATGTGTTCGTCAAAAACAAGGGTATCAGCTAATGTATATAATGCACGCCGGGTTTGACCCTGCTGTTGCTGGTAATCATAAATGAAGTGCAGGTTGGTACGCAACTGCAGATCAAGGGGCAGGCGCAGCAGGGCATTGGCATTGAGCAGCTGAAGATTGTTGTGGAGATAGCGATTTTCATTAAACCCTGGTGGCGAAAGTCCGGGCACCGAAAGTAGCGCTGGGCGGCTGGTATTGCTTTCAAGACGTTCACGGAAGTTATCGGGAGTCAGCGCATCCAGCTGCCCGGCAGCATCGTTTCCGGTGTTGTTTGCCTGATAAGATCCGGCCAGCTGAAAGTTTTTGGTAAACATCATGGGCGTGACATTTGCATCCCATAAAACAGGTAGAAAGCCGCTTCCCAGGCGGGCAGTGCCGGTGGTGGTAATTTCTTTCTTCAAAGTGATATTGAGTGATGACCGGTGAGAAGGAAGCCGTTCTTCGAGAATTCTGATCGGTTGATGATTTTCCAGAATCTGCACGGTTGCCACAGAACGGTGCGGCATATTGTTGCTCACAAGCCCGTAACGTCCGTCCATAAGGTCGAGCCCTTCTACATAAAAATTCTGTATGGGTTCGCCCTGATAAAGGATACGGCCAGAAGGTTCCACTTCAATGCCTGGCATTTTGGTCAGCACATCGGCTATTGACCTGTCTTGCTCATGGGCAAAAGTGCTAACTATGTAGCTGATGGTATCACCCCTTCTTTCAATGGGTGAGGCCCGCTTTACAAACTCCGAAAGGTCTTTTACTTCTTTTACCAGACCAATTGCGAGTTCAGCATCTTTGTTGGCTACAATAAGATTTTCATTACGATACTGCACCGAAGTTATTTCAATGCGCAGGCTATCGGAATGAGATTGCACCCGTATTGAAAATTTGCCGTCTTGCCCACTGAAACCGAAAGCAATGAGTGCATGGCTGTTATGGGAATATACAAGAATATTGACATTGGGTACGGGTTTTTGCTCATCGTCGGTAATGGTACCCGATAAGGTGGTTTGACCATGCATTAGTTGAATGGTTAGAGCCAAAAAGAATACATGGAAGATGAATACTTTCCTAAAAATCATATTTATGCTTGAAAGTAAATTTAATCCGCTTTTAATTAAAAATACCCTTACCTCCTTCGTCTCCAATTGTTATTCTGAATGTTGAGCAAGCTACTTCTGATGCATTAACATACGCAGCTCCCAACATCATTGCTAGTTTCAATCCGCCCTCAGCTCAATAGGATTATTCCTGCGGCGTGCATTTTCTGCTATTACCCGTTGGGCTTCAGTTGAAAACTGCGCATCTTGTACTAAAGGAATCATATTTGCTCTTAAATTCTCAACTGTTTTTAAAAATATTTCCCGATTAGTTTTAACCTCGTTACTACGTATTATACGCTCAATGGGTCTGGGAGTATTTAATGTTTCAAATGATATAAGGGAAAATGCATAATGACCTCTTGAGTCTTCTATCTTTACAATAAGGCCAGGTAAACCACTAAATTTATAAGGGCCATCATTAATGGGAATATCAGGGGTGAACCAAGCTATCCAATTCCTCCCGCCATAGTAAGTTGTAGCCTTTTTTACTTTATAGTTTTTAATTACCCTTTCTTCACCGGCGATAAGCTTCCATTTCATGACATTTATAGGTTCCTCATAAACCAAGTAATTCTGTGGAACATATTCATGGTAACACAAATTATTTTCTGCAAAATTTTTGTATATTCTGTACCTGAACCGACTGACCTGACGTCCTGAAGCAGCATATTGATCCATAAGTATCTGACTATCCAAACCTTTTTGCTCTGCCAGCAGCAGGGCAGCACGCACTGTATCAGTAATTGCTCTGTTATAACTCATGAAAAGACTAACCTTATTACCAATGAACAATAGCATTTCTTCTCTATTTTTATCAGCAAGATTTGTAGAGTCCTGATGGTATTCCAGCATGTATTTTATAAGACTATGAGCATTGTCAATTTTTCGAGAATTATCATATTGGGAATAACATGCATTCTTAAGTAAGAAAGATTGACTGATTATTAAAATGATGGCAACTTGAATTATTTTAAGCATGACTGAAAGTATAAGTAATGATTAAGTTAATTAGGAAAAACAGGCACCAGGTTTTAAATCTTTTGGTTAATAATAAAACATACAAAGCAAATAAAAATAAATTAATATGCAAATTTTAATTATAAAAAATGTTAGCATTGTTGGTGTTTAATATATAAGCCCCCAAACAAAAAACCCCAACCATTTAAGGAAGGGGTTCTTTATAAAAGTTGGCGACCGCTTCCGGATTTCACTCCGGTAAGGTACCAGCTGCGCGGGCAGGCTTAACGACTACCAAACCTCTTCTTTGTTCCTTATTTCTTGTTTCTTGTTTCTTTCTATCAGTGTACATCAGCGCCATCAGCGTATCCGCGTTCTGACTTTTCGGAGCGGTCGCCAACTGGCCGGGCAGGCTTTACAACTCTTCACAAGTCCCCCGTGTCCCCCTGGTCCCACAAAAAAAGCCCCAATCTTTCGATTGAGGCTTCTATAAAAGTTGGCGACCGCTTCCGGGTTTTCACTCCGGTAAGGTACCAACTGTCCGTTGTTCCTTGTTCCTTGTTCCTTGTTCTTTTTGTCAGTGCAGATTAGCCTCATCAGTGTCATCTGCGTTTGTCTTTTCCTTCCAACTTCCAGCTTCGAGCTTCCAGCTACCATTAACAAAAAAAGCCCCAATCTTTCGATTGAGGCTTCTATAAAAGTTGGCGACCGCTTCCGGATTTCACTCCGGTAAGGTACCAACTGTCCGTTGTTCCTTGTTCCTTGTTCCTTGTTCCTTGTTCTTTTTGTCAGTGCAGATTAGCCTCATCAGTGTCATCTGCGTTTGTCTTTTCCTTCCAACTTCCAGCTTCGAGCTTCCAGCTACCAATAACAAAAAAAGCCCCAATCTTTCGATTGAGGCTTCTATAAAAGTTGGCGACCGCTCCCGGGTTTTCACTCCGGTAAGGTACCAACTGCACGGTTAGGCTTAACGACTACCCATAAAAAAAACCCTCACCTTAATAAAAAGATGAGGGTGTATAAAAGTTGGCGACGACATACTCTCCCGGATTTCACTCCAGTACCATCTGCGCGGGTAGGCTTAACGACTCTGTTCGGAATGGGAAGAGGTGGACACTACCGCTATAATCACCTTAAGACCTTGTTAAGTGAAAAACTAAAAACTAAAAACTAAAATCTAAAAACTAATAATTAAAAGTTTTCGTTTCACGGATTCAGCTTTTGTAGCTCTGCACTTGAGTATCTTAAATTCTGCCTCTATGGCAAAATTTGGCATGCAAGCGGAAAAATATATAAAGTAAAAAATCCTCAGTAGTAGAAACTTTCGGGTGATTAGTACTGCTCGGCTTTGATGTCACCACCTTTACACCTGCAGCCTATCTACGTCATCGT
>JBEPXC010000188.1:0-7106 GCA_041642035.1 Sphingobacteriia bacterium | reverse complement strand
AATTCAGCTTTGGCATCTTCCAGTTTCTCTATGATTTCTATTTTGGCATTCCTAAGCACCTTTTTCAATTCATCCATCATCTCGAAATCAACCAACTCAAGTAGAGATACCGAATGAAGAGACTTATCAGAATACTCCCTGGAGGGGTCAAACCCATCAATGAGTATGCGCTTGTTGCTCATGGCATCAAGCTCTTTTACAAGCCCCAACTCCGTTTCATCTATGATTAGCGGAAATCCCTGCTCCAGTATTAAATTGGTAATTTCAGGAATAAGTTGGGCATTGAGCCTTATAGCGGCTTGGTTTTTAATGTCAACAAGATTCTTTCTATATTGCTCAAATGGGTCTTCATGTATACTCTCAAGTGTTTTGTTCAGCATATGCTGTATGTTGATCATCGAGGTATGGATAACATCTGCCCTTGAAAACATGCGCACCTCAAAAAGAAGGTTGGCCAGACAAGCCTTATCTTTTAATATATAAATTTCCTGATTAAACTTCCAGTCATCGGCAAGCACATACATGGTATTATACCTCATGTTGATATGACTTGTGCAAACCTTTCTTGTTTTCCTCCAGTTCCTTATTCTCCTAGCCTTTCTATGCTTTGATGAATTAAACTCCAATGTTCCTGCTACTTGTAGCTGTTCTTTAAACAATTGATCCGTTGTTGCAAGCAATGACTCAAATTGCACTGAAGTATCGTCTTCGGCCTTAAGCAACATCGTTCTGACATTTAACAATGCATGCTTTAGGTTATTCTCCCATTCTTTTGAAAAGGAGTCTAGGTCAATTGTTTTGCCTACCATTTTCTGGTAATGCTCAAACAACTGCTGATCAATCAACCAAAAATCGTTGGCAATAAGTGTGGTACGCTGTAGAATATTTTGTTGCAGATCAGCATATTGCTTTATAAAATGATTACCATAATACCATAAGGAGAGATGGTGCAAGGGAATTTTTTGTTTCCATACAGGAAGGGGATATGCTGGTTTCTTTAGCCATCTGCGGAAGAAATTTACGGCCTGGGTAGGGGAAGCTGCTAAAAAATAGCCGACACGCTTTACAAACTTGATTGATCGTATTGTAAGAGAATCCTCATCATCACTGATAAATCGTTCCCTGGTCTGATACATAATCAATTGCCGCTCGCGGGTTTGCAAAAACTCCTGCAATCTGGTTTCGTATCCGGCAAAAATCACCTCTGCCTTTGTTTTTACCCGTATTCCTGCCCATTGAATAAGTCGTGCCAGAATTATTTTTCTGAAGCTAACATGCTCCTGCACTATCCTGATGATATCAGCCGAGGAATTATCTTTGTCCAGGGTTTTAAAAAATTTATTGGTTTCCTTCACATAATCATCCAAACATGAGATCAGATCATGTACAGGTATGTTGGCCGAAAACAGGAATTGCTCCCTGATCAGCTGGTGAAGCCCCAGGCGGTGCTCTTCAATTTTCTCTTGCTTGAATAATTCTTGCTCTATTACCATGGATTCAGTTTAATGCCTGGATATTTTTTCTAAAAATAAAACAAATTTCATTGTTAGGATCCCAGAATCGGGATTTAATTAGTAAAATTGTACAATAAATTCTTTTATCCGACAAATTCTTGAAAACAAAGTAAATTAAAATTACATCATATTTGCTGAAAGACCAGGTTTGTGTATAGTAAAAAAGCGAACTCCAGCAAAAATCTATTTTTAATACTAATTAACCAAAGCCTTATCATGTTTCTAAAAAGATTTTTAATTATTTTTTTCCCTGTAACCCTGGCCTTGGCAGCAGGAAATGTCCAACAGGAAGAATATCTTGAAAAAGCACGTCTGCTGCACGACAGCATTCTTACCCTGGACAGCCATACCGACACACCTATGTTGCTGGGAAGAAACAATACTGATCTGGGTCAATGCAATGATCCCCGCAACCGGGGAGGAAAGGTTGATTTCCCGCGTATGGCTCAGGGCGGGCTGGATGCTGTATTTTTTGCTGTTTTCCTTGGTCAGGGAGAAAGCACTCCTCAGGCCTGGAACCTCGCACGTGATCGTGCACTAAAAACTTTCGGGCTTATTCACCAGACCATTGAAGACAATAAGGATCTTGCCGGCCTGGCCCTAACCCCCAACGATGCCCTTCAATTAAAAAAACAAGGCAAAAGAGCTGTTTTTATTGGCCTTGAAAATGCATATCCCATCGGAGAAGACCTCTCTCTGGCCGAAAATTTTTATAATCTGGGTGCCCGCTATATAACCCTGGCCCACACCCGCAATAACCGTTTCAGCGATAGCTCCAACGATCCCGGGGGTGCAATTCATGGTGGATTATCTCATGATGGACGCCTGCTGGTAAAAGAGATGAATCGTCTGGGAATGATGATCGATGTGAGTCATATCTCTGACCAGGCTTTTCATCAGGTTATCGAACTGACTAAAACACCTGTTATTGCTTCTCATTCCAATGCCAGAGCCGTTAACCACGATCCACGCAATATGGATGACGACATGCTCAAAGCACTGGCAAAAAATGGTGGTGTAGTACAATTATGTTTTTTGTATGTTAAAGAAATGCCGGCCAACCCTCCACGCGATGCTGCACGCCAGGCCTTAAGGGAGAAATACAACCAATTTCAAGGGCTCTCGGATGAAGAAATGGAAAATGCACGCCAGGAATGGAGTGAAATAAACCACAAATACCCCTCTCAACTACCCACCGTTGCTGACTTAGTAGACCACATGGATTACATCGTAGATCTTATTGGCATTGATTACGTGGGTATAGGCAGTGATTTCGATGGCGGAGGTGAGTTGGAAGATTGTTATGATGTGAGTCAGATGCATAATATTACAGCCGAGATGCTTCGCCGTAATTATACTCCTGAAGAGATTGAAAAGGTTTGGTCGGGTAACTTTATGAGAGTTTTCAATGCAAATATAGCCGCCAGAGAATTGTAATACCAATCCCATGTTGCAAGCGTTGCATTAGGGGATATCCGAATAAAAATACAATTGATTCAAATGTACACCAGCAAAACGGTCTATCGGATAAAAACATTTGTGCCAATATTATTGGTTAGCATAATTTCTTTTAGCAGTACCAAAGCACAAAATAACTCATCCTCTTTACAGAAAGCGCTGGAAGAGTTTTCCGAAGATGAATCCCTGAGGAATGCCTCCTGGGGATTTTATGCCCTAGAGGCCGGAAGTGGCCGTGAACTGGCTTCTCATAATTCAGATCTTTCTCTGGTGCCTGCTTCAACCCAAAAGGTGGTTACCACACTCACTGCCTTGTTGATGCTGGGCAACGACTATCGTTTTGAAACCCTGCTGCAGTACGATGGAATGATCGAGCAAGGTGTACTGTATGGAAACCTATACATAAAAGGTAAAGGCGACCCCACCCTGGGGGCAACCATGATGCACGATACCCTGTCGATGGAGAATGTTTTTACCACCTGGCTCCATGATCTTAAATCCTCAGGAATCAAACAGGTAAAAGGATCCATAATAGCCGATGGTTCATGGTTTGATGATCATATTATACCCCCCAAATGGACTTGGGAGGACATGGGCAATTATTATGGCGCCGGTGCCCATGCCATTACCATCCATGAAAACATGTACCGTGTTTTTTTTCAGCCCGGAGGTCGGGTGGGTGATCTAGCTGTTGTGATAAGGACCATCCCAAAGGTTGCTGACATGATTTTTTTAAACGAGGTAACTACCGGCCCGCGGGGTTCGGGCGACAATGTGTATATCTATGGAGCCCCTTACAGCAACCAGCGGTGGCTCACAGGAACAGTGCCTCTGGGAGAGAGCAATTTCGAGGTTAAGGGCTCAATGCCCGATCCGGGCCATTTTATGGCCGCCGCCTTTAAAAATCATCTGCTCGCAAATAATATCTCTACAAATGGCGAAATCTATACTCATCGCAATGCTCCATCGTTCAACAGCAACAACGCCCGGGTTACCCTCTCTCGTCGCCTCTCTCCTACCCTGGACATCATTGCCGAACGCACCAATCTTAAAAGCGTAAATACCTATGCCGAAAACTTACTCAAGACCGTGGGTAAAGAAAAGGGTGATGAAGGTTCTTTTACAGCCGGTTCGAAGGTGATTATGGAATTCTGGGAAAAAATCGGTATCGATACCCGGGGAATGCGCTTGGTAGACGGAAGTGGTCTCTCACCCATCAACAACATAACGCCCCGGCAACTTACCCGCATGCTTGAGTATATATCACGTGATGAAGCTCTGTACAACAGTTTTATCAAGGGTCTGCCCCTGGCAAACAGAAATGGCTCCTTAGAGCCCATGTTTGCCTCCACTCCTTCTGCAGGCGTGCTTAGAGCAAAAAGTGGCTTCCTGGGCAATGTAAGAGCCTATACCGGATATACCCAAAGCCGTGATGGAAACCTTATTGCTTTTACCATCATCGTCAACAACTATAGCGGCTCTCCTTTGCTGATGAGAAGAAAAATGGAAACACTAATGGATGCCTTAACCAAAACAAAAACACAATAGAAAATTAAATTATTGATAATATTGCTTACCCCTGGCAGCAATCCTGCGAGGGGTTGAAAAAACAAAGACAGGCTTCATCATAATGATGAAGCCTGTCTTTGTTTTTTCTGCTACAGAAAACTACTCGTTAATGGCAGCAACTCCCGGAAGTACTTTTCCTTCCATATATTCAAGAAGAGCTCCTCCACCTGTACTTACATAACTTACTTTATCGGCCTGCTCAAACTGGTTGATGGCAGACACCGAATCACCACCACCTACCAGGGTAAAAGCGCCATTTTGGGTGGCTTTAACCAGTGAATCAGCAATAGCTTTTGTTCCGGCAACAAAATTCGACATTTCAAAAACACCCATGGGCCCATTCCATAAAACGGTTTTAGATTTCTCTATTACATCGGTAAGGGCAGCAATACTTTTCTGGCCGATATCTAGCCCCATCCAACCGGCTTCTATAGAATCGGCTTTTACGGTCTTAAAATTGGCATCGTTAGAGAATGCATCGGCAACCACTGCATCATCGGGGATATGTAACTTAACTCCCTTTTTCTCTGCGCGGGCTATGATATCTTTGGCTGTCTGAAGGAAATCATCTTCTACCAGACTGCTACCAATTTGTCCACCTTGCGCCTTGATGAAGGTAAACATCATTCCACCGCCAATAATTAAATCATCAACCTTATCCAACAGGTTGTTTATAATTTCTATCTTGCTCGAAACTTTAGCTCCACCAATAATAGCAGTATAGGGCTTCCGGGTATCGTGCAACACCTTATCGATGCTTTTAAGCTCGCGCTCCATAAGGTATCCAAACATTTTTTCATCAGCAAAATTTGCTGCTATAGTGGTAGATGCATGGGCACGGTGGGCTGTACCGAAAGCATCATTTACGTATACATCAGCCAGACCGGCAAGTTTTTTGGCAAATTCCTCATCACCCTTGGTTTCTTCCTTGTAAAAGCGAAGATTTTCCAACAACAACACTTCTCCTGGTTGAAGTGCTTCTGATTTCTTAACTGCCGACTCCCCAATGCAATCATCGGCAAATTGGATGTCGGTAGAGAGCAGCTTACCTAAATGAGCGCTCAGATGACGAAGAGAGAATTTATCTTCGGGTCCTTCTTTGGGGCGGCCCAAATGCGACATTAGAATTACAGAACCACCGTCCTTGAGAATCTTTTTTATGGTAGGAACTGCTGCACGCATGCGCGAATCATCAGTAATCTCGAAATCTTTATTCAACGGCACATTAAAATCTACACGAATAATGGCTCTTTTACCTTTAAAATTAAATCCATCAATGGTCTTCATCTTTTTCCTTTTTTTCGTTATAAAATAGATTGATAATATAGTTGGTATTGACCAGTAAGTCCTTACAAGGGTCAGCCCACACATTTAAAGTTACTGCCTTTCGCAACCAACCCATTTTTAGGCCGAAACCAAACTTTAGCCCATCGATATAAAACTTAAAACAATTAAAAGATAAAAAGTCTTTCTCGCCTTAAGATGTTTTTATCGTATTTTTGTGCGCTAAAACATGGTTGAGCTATTGCAGTAACAGTCTGCAAAATTAGTGGAAATAACTTTATGAACAATAAAAAGTATGCTGCAAAAGCATAAGTTAAGCAGTCCAAGTGAAGAAGGCTCCGATATGCTCATTTTTAGCACCAAACAATTACAATTCAAACAATATACTATGCATGCTTTTCCGGATATAATAACATCAAAATTACCCCAAACAGGCACATCAGTCTTTGCAGTAATGACACAACTGGCCCATGAACATAATGCCATCAATCTCTCTCAGGGTTTCCCCGATTTTGAGGTCTCAGGGCACCTTATAAGCCTGGTACATAAGTATATGCAGCAGGGTTTTAACCAATATGCCCCTATGCCCGGAGTACCTGCTCTTCGTCAGGCCATTGCCCAAAAAACAATGCTCCTCTATTCTGCACAATATAATCCAGAAACGGAAATAACCATTACAGCCGGAGCCACTCAGGCCATATTCACAGCCATAACTGCTTTCATACGTGAGAACGACGAGGTAATCATCTTTGAGCCGGCATACGACAGCTATGTACCCACCATCAAGCTTTGCGGAGGTGTGCCTATAACCGTTCAGCTGAAATTACCCGATTATCATATCGACTGGAGTGAGGTAAGAAAACTGGTTACCCAGCGTACTAAAATGATCATCATCAACAGTCCTCACAATCCAACAGGAAGCATTCTTAGCGCTTCCGACCTATTGCAGCTCGACAAAATAACCCGAAATACCGGTATTCTTGTATTGAGTGATGAAGTGTACGAACACATTATCTTTGATGGTTATGAGCACCAGAGTGTATGTCGCTATCCTCAGCTGGCCAGCCGCAGCCTGGTGATGTGTTCCTTTGGTAAAACCTTTCATGCCACGGGATGGAAATCAGGCTATTGCCTGGCGCCCGAAAACCTGATGAAGGAGTTTCGCAAAACCCACCAGTTTGTGGTATTCGCCGTCAACACCCCGGTGCAACATGCCATAGCCGAATACCTAGGCGACAAAAACAATTACTTAAACCTGGGTAACTTTTATCAGGCTAAAAG
>JBEPXC010000187.1:0-7139 GCA_041642035.1 Sphingobacteriia bacterium | reverse complement strand
CTTTAATACCGGGGGCGAAGTTGTGATATGGGAATCGCGAAACAAAGGGAAAACATGGAAAAGGAAACAGCAGATTACCCAAAACAGCGAATTTAACCATTCCTATATGCGCCGTCCGATAAATGTAAATCCCGGTTTCTATGCCTTCTGGGCTGACGGTCATGGCAGGGAAAAATCGAAATCACGACTCTATTTCTGCGATATCCAGGGTAAAGTGTATCAACTCCCGGAAAAAATGGAAGAGGAGTTTGGCTTACCTTTATTGATCGAAACATCAGATAGGGATCTTTAGAATATTATACAACTCTGTCATGCAAATCTTAATTAGAAAATTATGAACACAAAAACCATCTTTTTAACGGGTATCTTTACTTCCTGCGGCAGTAGGGAAGAAGAGAAGCAACCCAATATTTTGTTTATCATGGTTGATGATTTACGTCCTGATCTCACTTGCTATGGTAACCAGCAGATCATCTCTCCCAATATTGATAAGCTGGCAAGAGAAGGTGTCCTTTTTGAGAGGGCTTATGTGCAGCAGGCCATTTGTATGGCTTCGCGTGCAAGTATGCTTACGGGTTATCGCGCCAGTGAGCAAAGGATATACAGTTGCCTTTCCGTAGAAGAACTTACTCCGGGAGTTGAAACACTGGACCGGTTCTTTGAAAATAATAGATACAACGTGATGGCAAAGGGAAAGATTTATCACCACAGAGAAGACCATGTGGAGCAATTTGGTGAAAACTGGCTCCCCTCTGATGAGAGTGAAAAACTGCCCGGGAGAGGCTATATAACTCCTGAAGCCTTTGCACAGATGGATGAAACCGACAGAGGGCCGGCATGGGAGATTGGAGATGTGGAGAACCATCAATATGCTGATGGATATTATGCCCGTTGGGCGGGAACTTGCCGGATTACAGCTACCGGCTCATTTGCAGGGAACCAGTCTGGTTCCGGTACTGCAAAATACTGCTACATCAGTAAAAGATGCTGCCTTTAGTGTCTGGCCATCTTACCACGGAGATCGAACCGATGAAGAAGAAGTAATTCTGGGTTACTCAGTAAGAACAGACGAATTTCGTTATACCGAATGGTTCCACCTGCCAGCCGATCCGCTGCTCGACAGAGAATTATACGACCACCGCCAAAACAACCGCGAAGAGATCAATATCATTAACGATGCGTCTGTAGCCGGTTTTCTTCCCCAGCTCGAAGAAAGGATTAGCAATTACAGGATAACAAAACCTCAACCTCAACCGTTATGACGATGAAAGCCAACAATGGTAAGGAGTACTTGACACCCCGCTGATCGACGGATAGCAATCATCTATTGGCAAAGCTACTGGAATAGGTGCAATTTTGTATTGTTATCGTTTCAAATAGATTATCGAGTGAAAACAGAATTCATCAATTTGTTAGCGGAATTACCATATTCCATGATCTGGTGGAGTTATTAAATCCGCCCGGGCCATCCATGGTTGCAAAAAACAGGTGGGTGACCTTACCATCTTCAACCAGTCCAAATACCCGTTCGAGTTGTCCCATCTCTATGGTGCTTCCGTCTGACCAGTTAATCATTCGGGTATAGGCAAGGGGCTCTTCATCAAGGACCCAATTGATACCATCTGTTGAATGTGCAAGTATGCCTGAATGCCGGTTGCCGGTAATTGTCCCGTTATGATCTTTTGCCATCATGTGGTATCCCGTTGCATCTTTCCACAGGAAAGGATCTTCTACCTGTCCAAAGCGGTCATCACTAAAAATCGGTTCATCAACTACAACTTCATAAGGCCCTTCAATGGACGGTGCTTTGGCAACACCAATCATCATTCTCGTTTGAAAAGGATAACTTTCCTTATATCTACGTGATTTGAACAATAATAATACGCTTCCATCCTCATTGATCCAGGGAGAGGGATTGGAGGTAAAAAAGCTGTAAAATGTCCCCGGTTTGGGTTCAAGAATTGGTTTGTCTCTTCGTTCCCAGGGACCGTAGGGGCTTTTTGATGTGGCAATACCTATGCGTTTATTGGCACGTGCAACGGTTGTATAGGCTGATGCCAGTGTAAGTGTGTCAGGGTTGGTGACTTCGGCAAAAGGATGGGTTGAACCCATATATATCAAAATATACTGACCATCATGCTTAAATATTCTGGGATTATGGGTTGATCTGCCATCCCAGTATTCGGGACCACGGGCGGGAAGGGCCACATCACTGAATTCATAAGGTCCTTCGGGAGCGTCTGAAACAGCATGCACTATTTCACTGTCAACCATCCAACCCGGGTGAAAAGGCAGGTATTTGGACCACCG
Organism: Sphingobacteriia bacterium; assembly: GCA_041642035.1. GTDB lineage: Bacteria > Bacteroidota > Bacteroidia > Bacteroidales > UBA7960 > SKVR01. The sequence continues at coordinate 4,829 of JBEPXC010000187.1, read as the reverse complement.
TGAAACAAACATGTGGTACTTTCCGTCATCTCCTCTTATAACTGAACTTCCCCAAACCCAATAATCTTCCTGCGAAAAGCCTCCATCAACAGGAGCTTCACCAATACGTTTATATATATTATTTTCCCATGCGGGAAGGGCGGATTTTTCAGTGGCCGGGCTCGTGCATCCGGTAATACCAATAAAGGCAAGAAGAATATGGCCGCCAATCATTCTTAAATATTTATAGCTCATAATAACTGATTGTAAGTGATTACATTGTTGTTTAATTAATATACTCTCTCATTTTGATTGAAATTATGGGAAATTTTGGAGCTTTGAGAAGAGGAGTGGTGGGAACCTCCACCTTCAGCCTCTCTCCCAAAAAATCTTATTAAGTTTCTGCAATTCCTTCTTTAACGGATTAAGTTAGTAGAAAATCAATCAATCATCTTTATCATCTCACTACCCGCCATGATAAAAGCTCCTGATGCATATACATGCCATTCGTGTTCGTGAAATGGATAGGGATCGCCGGCTACCTGCTGCACAAAACCCAGGCGACCTTCGGCATTTACATTGTTGGTGAGGGCCAGCCAAGCCTTTTCTACTGCCGGTCGGTATTGGGTGTCAATAAGTCCGTTATTTATTCCCCATGCCAGGGCGTAGGTGAAGAATGCACTTCCGCTGGATTCGCCGATGTTCAGATACTCCGGATCGATGAGGCTTACCCGCCATAAACCATCTTCGCCCTGCAGCGATAAAAGTTTTTGTGCCATTTCCTGGTATTGCTTTACAAATTTAGCCCGATAGGGGTGATCTTGCGGCAGGTTGTTTAACATTCTGGCCAGTCCGGCAATAACCCAGCCATTGCCTCTGGACCAGAAGATCTTAGTCCCGTTTACTGACCGACGATCGAAGAACCGATCATCGCGAAAATAAAGAGAGTCGGCATCAGAATACAGGTAATCGGAGGTTACCCACCATTGCCTGTTCATATAATCCAGGTATTTCTCTTCTCCGGTGATCTTCCACATCTCAACAAACGATGGAGGGGCCATATACAGGGCATCGCACCAGGTCCACCACTCTGTTGAGTAAGGGCTGTTGGCATGGCGCACATCGGTTGCTCTTTCGTATCTTCTTGCCAGGTGGATGTCGAGTGCCCATTGTGATTTGTCAATCATTTCAGGCTTCTTCTCCATTTGGTAGAGCCACGACCAGATATCTATGATCAAAAGCCTGTCGGCATGAAAAATATCGTTCATAGGCTTCCATTTGTAGGCATCGCCCATGTTAATGAGCTCTTCTTTGTATCTTTCTGCCTGAGTGGTTTCATGCAAAGCCCTGATGCCGGTGTAAAATGCACCATAGTGCCAGTCGAGTTCGTGAATGTTCCATCTGGGATTAGCAAACTGCCAGTCGGCAACTCGTTGCATGATATTTACAATGCTAGTACCGGATAAACCACTTTCAATGGCAGGAGAAAGCCTATCCATTTTGATGGAAGTTTGAAAACGGTCATAAAATGGTCTGGCCAGCTCTGCAAGACGCTTTGCATCGGCAAAGTGGATGTATTTGGTGTTTTGCAACCATAGCACCTGGATGGGATTATCTTCTTTAGCTCCTCTAACTGCAAAGGGGCGTATGTTGTTTTTCGCTGAACCCTGTGTGATGGCTTCCACGCTCCAGTTTCTGCCATTGTTGCGGGTGGTCCATTTCTCTATTTCAAAAACAGAGTCTCGCTTTACCGAGAGGTAAACTATATCAGGATTTTCTTTGTCAATGTTCATCCCCCCTGAATAATTGGGTTCAGGTTCAGTTTTGTCTTCAGGTGTTTCAGGAAACCAACCTCCGGAATTAACGAGATCATAGTTGAGCCATTTTTTCCCATCCCATTTGGCATAACTGTACATGTGGTTTTCGTCATCGGGAAAACGGGCAAAGGCGATTACCGAATTTCCTTCTTTATCCTGGGCAATGTCCCAGTTCCAGGCTTTGGCTCCTCCTTTGGCTGCATCATACACCAGGTCGGCTTCTTCTGGTAGTACAGGCAGGTTATCTGCATTTTTTATTTCTGTACCATCGGCTTTGTAGAAACTGCCGTTTTGATAGTACATGTAGTAAATGTTGTTGTTGTCTTCGTTGCGTGGATGACCATCGGTAATGGTAATGTGAATCTTGTCGATACCATCAGAATAAACTTTTGTATAAGGCCGGCGGAAGCCATAAGTAGGATCGGGCATGAAGAATATTTCTCCTTTTGCCCAGGTGTGGCCATTGTCATCGGAATGCGACCAGGAGGGCTTACCATCAATACCACGCCAGAAATTGTAAATGCGGCCATTTTCTGCCGATAGTTTTATGGGGTTGGTGTAGGTGTGGTTCATTGAACCCATGTGACTGAGACTTTCGTCATTCAGGTGCATCTCTTTAATTTCTTCCCATTTGTCAATGCTTTCCGGTTCAAGCGAGCGGGTCAGGTAAAGGGGCTGAACACCCAGCATGTGTTTGTTAAAAAATACCAGCAGATAACCATTTTCATCGAAAAGGATGGATGGGTTAACATGGTCGTTGGCTTCCACCTTTTCGGCAATCACCTTCGAATGGATTTGCAATGTTGCATGATCGAAATACCCGATGTGAATATCGCCATAATTGTCAACCCAACCTGCGTAGGTTCGTTTGTGAGTGCCTTCGTAATACACCGCCCTTGGATCGGAAAACCAGCACCAGGCACCATTAAATGTAAGCGATTGATAACTTTCAGATGTGGGAGAGCTGTTTTTTTTAATGGAAGTACGGGCTTGTTGCTGCGCAGCTAACAGATTGAATGTCAGGATAGTGAAAATTGCTATTAGGATATTCTTCATCGTAAAAAGAGTTATAGGATTAATGTATTTTTTGTGTAATTGAGAACTAATGTTTGGTATGATTTTCGAGCACGTTTTTAATCAAAACTAAATCCTTCAAATTCCGGTGTTTCGTGGGCCTCTAGCATAATTCATACCTAGTCCCCTCGTGTTAAATTATACTTTTCACCCATCCCGGCCGGAAAGACAATGATATTTCCTTTTTGGGGTATAGCGGTATTATCGTCAACAGCAATATTTTCGCTCACCTTTAATGTGTTGCCGTTTTGATCTGTCACCGCGGAAACCTTAAAGGGAAAGTGCACTTTAATTTCTCCACTACTGGAAATGATAAGCTCATCATCCTGAAATTGCACGCTGGCGCTTATTCCTGTCTGTGTTGCTTCAAGCTGATAAGCATTCCATCTGATGTTCTTTCCATACCCCAGGTAAATATACTCCGGTGTACCGTTTGAGTTTAGCGAAATTACACCATAGTTCCCGGTAAGGGAGATGGACTGCACCTCCCTGGCAGTTAAGGGTTCATCAGAATGCATGATCAACTGCCGGGAGCCGTCTTTGCTCTCAACCTCCAGGGCAGTAAAAGATGAGCTGGTTGAAAGGCGTCGGACGGACCTGACAGCGTATCCTTCCTCTCCGCGGTAAGGTTCGTAAATCACGGCAAAAGGGGCATCCCATGCAGCTTCGGGCCGGTGAATGATTGCTTTTGGTGTTGGCAGATCCCTGATAGGGGAGGGTGCCGTAGAGCTGCGGGGCCCGGTGGCCGTGAACACTTTATCGCCTTGCTCAAGAGGCATGAGCATTTGCATATACACATCATCCTGGTCTTCTTCTTCCACCCGGAATATGGCAACAGCACTTTCAACCTCAGTAGCCGGGGTCATGATATTTTCAAACCAGCCCATCCCCGATTGGCGGTCAGGACGGTAGGGGATGGAATCGGAACGCATGACCAGGGTCTGACGTGAATTATCGTGCAGGGTGACTCCATGCCCGATATTATGGTACAGATAGTCGTTGCTTATTTCATTGTCGGAGCGGTAAATATCTACATAGTAGCCCGTGGTGTCTGATGTCCTGACGATACCCATCAGGCGCTGCTGGTGTGTGTTGGTGGAGGGCTCAATGTAAACTGTTTCGGTGAAAGAAGCAAAGGGCGAAACACCTTCGCTGCCAGCGGCAGGTTCCATAGCCGACAGGTTTATTTCTCCCATATGCTTTGCTCCACCGCTACCGGTAAAAGGAATGGATGGCTCAGATGCTCCGCCGGCAATTACGGTGTTGTGTGCGGCAAATGTGGCCATATAGTTTACAAATACAGAATCTTCGTAGGTGGAGGCAATTCCCGGATCGGCTCCCAGGATGTATCCCCTTCCATACAGCTCCATGGCCATTCCGTTGGCATGATTATGATTATAGGTAGCCCCCTGTACATAGTGCATCAGGCCTGTTTCTTCACCGGTGCCGTTGCGATGACCGTAAAGCCGGGCATAGTCAAGCCCAAACGCCCTGTCCCACTCAAATCTGCCATCATGCTGTCCGGGCAGCTCGTCAAGATAGGTCAGCAACCCGTACCAGCCTGCGTTGGAACGATCATAAGCCCCGGCATCGATTAGCCGGTTAAGGCTGGCAACAAGGCCCGGAAGCAGATCCGGCGCGTATTCAGAGGCAAAGCGTATGGCTATTTCAAGGTTGCGGGGTGACTGATGCTTCCATTTTCCTATATCGCCAAAGCCCATAATCTGAAGATTGGGGAAGGAATAACGCAGCATGGCATAAGATGCCCGGTACAAGGCCGGATGATCTTCAAACACCCGGTATCCGTTATTTTCAACCGGCACTGCCGCCAGCAGCAAATCCCCCACTGGCATATCATGGTATCCGGCATTCTCTTTCCAGTGCCCATCGTCTGTTAAATGCATTTTTATGGTGGTAGGTAAAGCCAGCTGACCATAGATGCCGTTTATGGAATCCCTT
>JBEPXC010000186.1:0-7163 GCA_041642035.1 Sphingobacteriia bacterium | reverse complement strand
ACCTGCAGGTATTCATTTTGATGGGCGATCGAAAGTCCTGTAAAACTACCTCCAAAAAAGGCCACCTCTACCCTACCGCATCCAGGCTGCAAGGTTGTCAGATGTTGATCAATAACATTTTTCACATCGTCGACAGTGGGTGCCTTGCAACTTCCTGTAATGTTATACTGATTGCAGTAAACACATCGGAAGGGACAGGCCAGCTCAGGGATGAATATAGGAATATTAAAGTGAGGCAAGTTGTTTACTGTTTAGTTGGCAAAAATCTTCCCGAATAGATCAATATATTTCTGTTAGCACTTTAAACGATTACGTTAACGAAATATTGCTTTTACGTCATAGGAAACCTCTTTAATGGGGTTGAAAAGCCCGTAATCCGATTTTAAATAAAATTTCTCTGCATCAATTTCAGAACAAGTCCGTATTTAAACCGTATTTAAACCGTATAAATACGGTTTAAATACGCTTATGATACGCTTATGGTACGCTTATGCTCTTGATAAGCAGATAGGGAAGTTACATCAATCTGGCTTGGGGACTACAATAGTTGCTGCTCATAAACATCTAAACAGCACAAGGGACCTCAAAAGATAAAAACCGAACAGACCATCAACAGCCCCGGGAGGAAGAATTCATTGAAATCATGGATAAAATAAGTTGCACGAGAGGAAATTTTCGTTAAACCACACTGGCAAAAAATGGCTGAAATATTTCTCTGCTTAAAAGTTAAAATTGTCCTTCAAGTCTGAGGGAAACTTTTACCTTTGCCGCAAAATTTCACATTCTATGGAAGCACGAATAGGAGAGCTTGCGGCGTTGGCAACAGCATTTTGCTGGACCATTACGGCCGTTGTATTTGAAACCGCCAGTCGCAAGGTAGGCAGCGTTGCAGTAAATATTATCAGGCTGGTGATGGCCCTGGTTTTATTGGGTGCTTTCTCGTGGATACGCCGTGGAATGTTCTTTCCTATGGACGCCAGTCTATACTCATGGTACTGGCTTATCCTGTCAGGACTGGTTGGTTTTGTGATAGGTGATTTGTTTCTTTTTGAGGCTTTTACAATGATTGGATCCAGATTATCGATGCTCATAATGACCTTGGTACCTCCCATAACAGCTACATTGGGATGGCTGTTGATGGATGAACAAATGACTCCTATAAGCATTATAGGTATGATGATGACCATTTCTGGCATTGCCCTGGTCATTTTTCAAAAACATACCGCCAATGGAGCCCGGGTAAGCTATCCGGTAAAGGGTTTGCTGTTTGCCTTTTTGGGTGCAGCGGGGCAGGCAACGGGTTATGTTCTCAGCAAATATGGCATGGGAGAATATGATCCCTTTGCCGCAACACAAATAAGGGTTATGGCAGGAATATTTGGGTTTACGATACTCATCAGTTTTTTTCGCAGATGGAGAGCAGTGTTTAGTGCAGTGCACCAGGTAAAACCCATGATACTCATGTTGGTAGGGGCTACTTTTGGTCCTTTTTTGGGGGTATCGCTCTCTTTATTGGCGGCTCAGAATACCTCCACAGGAATAGCAGCCACCATCATGGCCATTACCCCCATCCTGATCATACCTCCTACCCTAATTTTCTTTAAGCAAGCGGTAAGTTGGAAAGAAATTGTAGGGGCGGCAATAAGTGTAGCGGGCGTTTCGTTGTTCTTTATCTTTTAATTCACAAATTTCTTTAAGAAGCACTTATTTTGTTCGAGAAAATTAAGTTATACTATTCCTCATTAAGACAAGAGCCGGAAAAAAGGAAAAAGTTTTTCCACACTCTTCTGATCGTTGCCGCCTCCACTGTTTCCTTTTTGCTTTTTTTACTGGGTCTGTTTATATTTAGTGTTTGGATAGGCTGGTTTGGCGAGTTGCCTGACAATAGAGAGTTGGCATCAATAGAAAACCAGCTTTCTTCGGAAATTTACGCACAAAAAGGTAAACTCCTGGGCAAATATTTTATTTACGATCGTTCGCATGCCAGCATCGAGCAGATATCAGATCATGTAATAAACAGCCTCATAGCCACTGAAGATGCCAGGTTTTATGACCATAATGGTATTGATTATCGAAGTCTGGGCAGGGTTATAGTAAAAAGTATCATATTACAACAACGATCAGCCGGAGGGGGAAGCACCATCAGTCAGCAGCTGGCTAAAAATCTCTTTGTGCGCAACCATAATGGGATACTCTCTATGCCGATAAACAAAATCAGAGAGATGATCATAGCCCGACGCCTGGAAAGGATCTATTCCAAACAGGAGATTCTGGTTCTATATCTTAATACCGTTCCTTTTGGCGAAAATGTCTTTGGAGTAAGTGCGGCCTCTTTACGCTTTTTCAATAAAAATCCACGTGATCTAAAAATTGAGGAAGCTGCTGTTTTGGTGGGCATGCTTAAAGCCACCTCTTTTTATAATCCCAGACTTCAGCCCGAAAGAGCAATTGGAAGGCGAAACCTGGTCATAGGACAACTGCAGAAGTACGATTATTTGAGTGAAGAGATGGCCGATTCCTTAAATCAACTGCCCCTTACACTCCATTATAACCCTATCACACATAACCAGGGGCCAGCACCCTATTTTAGGGAGACGGTGCGTTTGCAGGTAGATAAAATTCTTAATGAATACAACCTCAGAAACCAAACCGATTACAATTTATACACCGATGGGCTGCGTATTTACACAACCATTGATTATGATTTACAGTTACTGGCAGAAGGTGCCGTACGCTCACAAATCAGCAGGCAGCAAAAAATAATGGACGCCTATTACAGCAAGGTTTCAGGACAAAATGCAGCCTCCTTATTAAAAAATCTCATTCGCAATACCCAAAGGTATAAATCGCTAAAGGCAGCCAATCTTAGCCAACAAGAGATTGAAGAAGATTTTGCCAGGATAATCCCCATGGAGTTGTTTTCGTGGGATGGCCCCCGAAGAGTGGAAACCAGCCCTATTGATTCTTTGCTGCAGATGCAGAAGATTTTACATGCCGGACTCATTTCAATGGAAGCAGAGAATGGATATGTACGGGCATGGGTTGGAGGCAACGATTTTCGTTTCTTTCAATACGATCATGTGCTGTCGAAAAGACAGGCGGGTTCGACCTTCAAACCCTTTTTGTATGCCACAGCCCTCCAAATGGGTATTGATCCCTGCGAATATGTGAGCAATGAACAAAAAATATATGTGGATTATGATGACTGGAGTCCTGCCAATTCAAGAAATGAATATGAAGGCTATTACAGTATGATGGGTGCCCTGGCCCATTCGGTCAATACCATCTCGGCTCATTACATCAGTCAAACGGGGATATTACCTGTAATAGAAACCGCACGTAAGGCTGGGATCAAATCGCCCCTACTTGCGGTACCTTCGCTGGCCCTGGGAACGGCCAATGTAAGCTTGATGGAACTAACCGCCGCTTATTCTGTTTTTGCCAATAAAGGTATTGCTGTTGAGCCGGTATGGCTTCTGAAAGTAGAAGATAAGGACGGGCGGGTTCTTTATGAAAGAGAACCCGAGCTTACCCCTGAAGAGGCGATGCCACCAGATGTTTCGCTCATGACCCGTCAAATGATGCAGGCCGTGGTAGATAGTGGCACGGCCCATTCGCTTCGGTATAACTTTGGCTTATATGGTGATCTGGCCGGAAAAACGGGTACTACACAAAACAATGCAGATACGTGGTTCATTGGTTTTAGTTCGGATCTGATAACTGGCGTATGGACAGGAGTGGAAAATCCCGGGTTTGCTCAGGTTTATAAAACACCCCTTGGCTCAGGCCTAAGCGCCGTACCCCTGTGGGGCGATTATTACAGCCAGATTAATAAAACCTCATCCACACGCAACTACCTGCAGGGCTCATTTTCTGTATTACCGGATTCATTGTTGATGATGCTCAATTGTAGCATGTATCTGGAAGAGTTGCCAGAAGAAAACTGGTGGGATTCTATTTTTGGCCCCAAAGACCAACCCCGTCAGAACAGACGACAGCACGACCGCTCCAAAAAGCGAAGCAAGCTGCGCAAATGGCTGGAGGATATTTTCTAAGCTTTACAATTGCTCAGTTGCGTCCTCTGCCCATTCTCCCCTGTCGGTTTTCATTAAACAGATGACGGTTAAAACCACGCTCGGCGGCATAGAGTTGGACTACCTTTTTGATGGGTAATATCTGTTTAAATTTTTCATGATACTGCCGGCGCAAAGCAATCATTTCTTCCATATTGGTAATGTCGGCATCGGCCAGTTCGTGCAGTTTTTCTTCACTAAGCCTATCCAGGTTGTTTTCATCTGTCCTTTGACTCCGGTGTTGAATCATCAGCTTATTGCGTTTATCATTGTACTCGTTGTAAACGGGCCAGAAAGCCTGGGCTTCGTCAGGAGTAAGAGACAACTCGCGTGTGATAAAGGCTATTCGCTGTGACTCGAACTGTCGGTAACGCTCCTGCATTTGGCGGGGTCCACCTTGAGTAAAAACTGTTGTTGCAGCAAACAACAATAGAAGGTTTAATAAAATAATCTTTTTCAAACTATTGGGCTTCATGCGAATAGATTTAAGTTAAGTTATGGGTTGAAGGGATTATCGGCTTCCAGTACATCGGTTGCCTGCTCCATATAATAATACTGATAATCGGTAAGATATTCTATGACCTGATCATCGTAAATCTGGTCATCCAAACCTTCTGCTGTAGTCTCCCCTTCCGAAAGCAAAATATCATAATATACCCCGGTTTGATATTCGGAGTACCAGGCTAAATGTTCTTCGTAAACCAAATCATCACCATATCCATTTATCATTTGATCAGAACTGGTGCGGAAAAACTGATACCCGGCAAAAAGAATTAACAGAGCAGCAATGCCAGTAATCAGCATTTGAGGTAAAGGTGAAAGGTTAAATAAGGAAATTTTCCTACTTTTCTGCGATTCTATTTTTTGACTGATATGCTGAGGCAGGGTTTCAAAATAATCAGCAGGAAGAGAAAAGGAGTTTTTCTTCCTAAGCCTGGCCAGCCCGGGGGCAATCTCCTGCAATTCTTTTTTTGTATTATCCTTTTCCATGATTCATTCTTTTTTAGGTTAGACCTGTAAAAACAGCAATGGTTTAAGCCTTGGTGATATATTCTTCGACTTTTTTTGCCGCATGATGATAGGATGCTTTCAAGGCACCCACCGAAGTATTCAATATTTCTGACATTAGCTCATATTTCATCTCATCAAAATACCTGAGATTGAATACCACCCTTTGCTTTTCGGGTAGAATAGCGATTGCTTTGGCAAGTTTTAACTGTATCTCATCGGCATTTAAATAGGCATCGGAATATATCTTATCGAGCATCGTATTCTCAACATCCTGCCAGGGAAGAAAGAACCGGCGCTTTTTTCTTTCCAGGAAACCAAGAGTCTCGTTGGTAGCAATACGATACAACCAGGTGAAAATCCCTGAATCACCTCTGAACTTCTCCAGCCCTTTCCATGCTTTGACAAATACATCCTGTACCAGATCATTTGCATCTTCATGATCAACGACCAACCTCCTGATATGCCAATAAATCTTTTCCTGGTATTTTCGTATAATCAGGTTAAAAATATAATTAGGATTATCAGAATTTCGAAATAATTCCAGTAGTTTATCATCGTCATAGTTCTCCATACATAAAGGGTAGGATGATTAGCCTTTTTGTTGATAACATAAAATAAATCATTACTGATGTTTAGCTCTTATTGAGACTCGAGAAAACACCAAAAGTTTAACGGGCCATAAAAAAATCTCCACTGTAGGTTAAGAGCACTTATTCCAGACGTTTCCATGTCCTCCGGACGATGGAAAGTCTTCTGGAAGCCGATATTATAAAAAAGGTGCACAATTTTATGCAATAATCAGAAATTGAGGTTTACCATGGTTGATATACCCGATTCAATTTTAAAGGTACGTTCAATGGAAAAGGTGGTTTGACTGGCGGCTCTGGGGCGAAACACAACTCTATAATTACCGGGTTGAAGGTAAATGGTTTCACTTTGAACATTTTCGCGAAGCACATGAATGACTTCTAATTCGTTATTTTCTTCATGCAACACCTTGCAATATCCCTGAGCAGGAAGTCTGATTACGGCTATTCCGGGTTGAGGTACCTCAACGGTAGTATTGTGGCTCTGGAGTATTTCAACGTTTTTGACAAAAATACGGGGAAGGGACAATACTTCAAGATCATAATTTCCCACCAAATATTTTTCTGTATTGCCAAATGCTTGTGTAGTTAAGGTTTCCATCTCGCCTGCTTTTCTTACAATAGCCCGGTAGGCTATGGTGGTTGAGCCGCCTACCAGCAGGGTAAGGCTACCCTGAGGAGCATCAATGGGTATTATATTATGTTTGCCAGGCGTAATGTTTATTGCCTGGGCTACCACCGGAGGCATAGTGTGTACCTTAACATCATATACCATAAGAGGATCGAGATAAAATAATGTATCAGGCCTTCCCCTGTGGTTAAGGGTATGAATAAAGTTATCCATAATCCTGCCACTGGTATGATCGGACAAGGATATAGGAACGTTTGTTTCCATGGGATTTCCATAGATATCCAGCAGATTAATCTGTGCTGTCGTGTTATCCAGGGCCTGAGAAATTACGATATTAAGACTTTGCCTGAATTCTACCTCGCTGGTGGCATCAAAATATTGTCCAACACATTCAAAATCTGCTCTGAAATCCCGGCCAATACCTATGATAAAAGGCTTGAGGGTAATGCCATTTTTTTGCAATTCGCGCGAGACAGCACAAGGGTCTCCACCACATTCTTCTATACCATCGGTAATAAGAACAATAATGTTGCGGCAATTATCGCAGGCAGGGAAATCATATTGTGCTCTCTCCAGGGACATGGCGATAGGTGTTGTTCCTCTGGGTGTAATGCTTCGCAGGCGTTGTTTGATTTGAAAGATGTTATTGTCGGAGAAGGGAATTTCTAATTTTGAATCGTTACAATCCTGGGGAGGAAATCTTCGCTGATGTCCATATACCCGAAGTGCGAGTTGAGTATTTGGCGTATTCTCAAGACTATCCAGCAGTTCTATGAGTAGGTTTCGGGCAATATTGATGCGCATATCACTTTGCCATCGGGCAAACATGCTTTGCGAGGCATCAAAGATAAAGAGTATGCG
>JBEPXC010000185.1:0-7246 GCA_041642035.1 Sphingobacteriia bacterium | reverse complement strand
ATATGATTTATTTAATGTAACATAAAGTAAAGATAGCCAGGCTGTAAAACTTTATGGCATGTTTTTTATTAATTTTATTGTAAAAAGTAATATTATGCAGTACTCGAGAATTCTGATCGCATTAAGAAGCATTTCTAAGCAAAAGTTTTATGCCATATTAAATATTGCAGGATTTAGTCTTGGGTTAAGTCTTGTGATTTTTATCGGATTGTATCTGTTTGAACAATTTTCGTACGACAAATGGTACAAGGATCATGACAGAATATATCGTGTAGAAATGGGAGACTGGGCTATTTTGGCTCCCGTTTATGCCCGTTTAATCCAATCCTCTTCTGCAAGTATAGAAAACACGCTTCGTGTTAACAGTACCTGGGGAAATGAAGTAAATGTGAAGATTGAGAATAAAAAAACCGCCCTTACCATTCCACATTTGGTTCTTGCCGATTCAATCATCTTCGATTTTTTTGATTTTACTTTTTTGTCGGGTAATGCCGAAACTGCACTCAACACAAAAGACAAGATTGTTTTGACACGATCCCAGGCTCTTCGTTTGTTTGGTAAGATTGATGTCATAGGTGAAATAGTAAAAGTTGGAGAGGAATATACCTTCTCGGTCAGTGGTGTTATTGAAGATGTTAATCGGTTTCATTTCAATGTAGATGCCTTGGGCTCATTCAGGATGCTTGGAGATATCTATTTTCCCGAATATTTCGAAAGTACAGGTAACTGGAACCACAATACTTATATAAAATTGCACCCTGACGCTGATCCAAAAGAAGTTGAGAAGACTATTGACGCCTACCTGAAAGATTTCTTCTCACCCTTTTCAGGGGATTCTCCCGACAGAGAATTACGATTAAAACCTGTAACAGACATTTATTTTTCTACGCAGAAAATGCATGAAATATCTATTAAACATGGTAACAAAACGATCTCCTATGCTTTTCTGTTAATAGCCTTTTTTATTTTAATCATCGCTGTAATAAACTTTGTAAATCTTTCTACCGCTCAATCAGCAGGACGAGCCAGGGAGACGGGAATACGGAAACTATTAGGAAGTACACGGGGAAATCTTATGTGGCAGTTTTTACTTGAATCTGTTCTCCTTACACTGGTTGCTGTGATTATATCCATTGCCATAGTAGAGATCTTTTTACCCTACTTTAATTATGTCACCAATGTCGACAATTCCTTTGCCAATATTGGCTGGACAAGATTAGGCATCACTGTTTTTTTCGGCACATTAATCATTGGTATACTTAGTGGAATTTACCCTGCTTTTTATCTTTCCGGTTTTCAGCCTATTAGTAGTTTAAAGGGAGAGTTGACCAAAGGGCGCGGCGCAGCCATGTTCAGACGATTACTTATTGTGTTTCAGTTTACGATTTCCATTGCTCTTATAGCCGCTACGATCATCCTGTATCATCAGTTGACTTACTTAAACCAGAAGGATCCTGGTTTTGCCAAAGAGAATATAGTCCATTTCAGGCTCAATTCAAAGGTAATACGAAGTTGGGATAGTTTTCGCAATTCATTACTCGCTCATCCTGCCATTACATCCGTGGGGTTGTCCAATGCAATTCCGGGTCAGGTGCGTTGGCAGGAGTCTTTTATGGCAGATGGGAAAAGTTTTCAGTTTACCTATTGGCCCGTGGATCCCGAATATTTTGACATGTTGGAATTGACCTTGCTCAATGGTCGTTCATTCTCACCCGATATGGCATCGGATGAAAATGTTGCCGTAATAATAAACGAACAGTGGGCCTGGCAGTCGGGATTGCCGTTTAATACCTATGAGGATTTACTTGGCCTCAGCTTTGAAAGCCCATACCGTCAATTTAAAATCATTGGTGTTGTATCTGATTTCCATTTCAATTCCTTGCATGATGCTATTGGGCCATTGGTTATAGCCTGGAGAAGCGATGCCTGTTATGTGGCAAACGTCAAGTTGAATGCACATAATCAGCAATCGGCCATTAAGCATATAGAAGAAAACTGGAATGCGCTGTCTCCTGATGTGTTGCTGAGTTATAATTACCTTGAAGCTTCATTGGAAAAGCTATATGATGGCGAAAAGAAACTGGGCATAATCTTCCTTTCCTTTTCTTCCTTTGCTGTTATAATAGCCATTATGGGTTTGTTCGGGATGGCTTCTTTTATGGTTGAGAAGCGTACCAGGGAGTTTTCCATAAGAAAAGTTTTGGGGGCTTCATCGGGCAATATATTGGTGTTGCTGTCTAAAGAATTCTTCGTGCTGATAGTACTAGCCATGATCATGGCCATACCCCTGAGTTGGATGAGCATGCATTCGTGGCTGGATTCATTTTCCAGTCGCATAACGATTACTGCCGTTCCGTTTATAATAGCAGGAACGACAGCAATACTGCTAATGCTTGTAACGATAGGATATCATGTAATAAAATTATCACATACCAATCCCTCCGATGCATTAAACAAAGAATAAGGCAATACGGGTATTACCTATCTGTTTACCGTTGCATTTTCGTTAACGATCAACTTAAACCCTTTACCATGCACATTGAGCAACTCCACGTTGGGGTCTCTCTTTAGATATTTACGGAGTTTGGCAATATATACATCCATGCTGCGTGCATTGAAGTAGTTGTCGTCGAGCCATATTTTCTTGAGTGCAAGGGAGCGGTCCAATACTTCGTTTGTAAAATCGCAAAGCATTTTAAGCAGTTGAGCTTCCTTGGAGGTAAGTTTCTGTTCCTCCCCTTTGTAGGCCAATATTTGCCGCGAAAAGTCAAACGTATAGTCTCCGATATGGAAGAACGTTTTTTGGGAATTCGAGGCATCATCAAGATTGGCTCTCCTGATAATGGCATTTATTCTCAGTAAAAGTTCTTCCATGCTGAAGGGCTTGGTAAGATAATCATCTGCACCAATTTTAAGTCCTTCAATAATGTCCTCCTGCATGGTTTTAGCAGTAAGGAACAGGATGGGTACTTTTTTGTCGATTTTGCGAATGTCTTTAGCCAGTGTAAAACCGTCTTTTTCAGGCATCATAACATCGAATATGCAAAAATCGAAAGATTCCTTTAAAAACATATTGTTTGCTTCAACACCATTTACAGCCAGCTTTGCGGGAAAACCCTTGGCCTCAAGAAAAGCTTTTAGGATGGTACCCAGATTGGGATCATCTTCTGCCAACAAAATTTTAATTTTCTTATTCTCCATATAAAAACCTCCTGAATTGTAATTAATCGTTCTTTATTTTAGCTTATTCAAATCCGAAGGGAACAAAAATACTGAAAACAGTTCCTTTTTTTACCTCACTCTCCAGATTTATAAAGCCACCGTGTAATTCTATAATTGCTTTAACATAACTCAATCCCAATCCAAAGCCCTTCACATTATGAACATTTCCGGTTGAAATGCGATAAAGGGTATCAAAAATCTTCTTTTGATTGCTCTTGCTTATGCCCATACCTTTATCACTAACATGAATAAGCATGCCCTTGTTCACATTCTCTGTTGAGATTTTTATTTCAGGGCTGTTATGTGAATATTTTATACCATTATCAAGTAAGTTAAAAATAACATTTGTTAGGTGAACTTTGTCTGCTTCCACGAAGCTAAATTCAGCCGCCAGGTCTGTTGTTATCTTTCCATGTCGGGTCTTTAATTGCAGATCAATCTTCTTAATGGCGTCTTCAATAACATCATGCAAGTTGAAACCAACTTTATTGAGTCTTAATTTTCCTTTTTCCAATTGCGCTGTTTGAAGCACTTTTTCTGCCATCATTCCTAAGCGCTCATTTTCTTCATTGATGACATTAATATAATTCTGATAAAGATTTTCTGATTTTTGCACATCTTTATCTCTTAGCGCTTGACAAGCAAGAGAAATCGTCGAAATAGGGGTTTTTAACTCATGAGTCATATTGTTAATGAAGTCATTTTTTATCAAAGATAATTTCTTTTGTCGAAAAATAATAATAATTGTGTAGGTAAATGAAGAAATAATTACCAAAATAAATATTGTGGAGATGGCCGACATAATATTCATCTGTGTTAACATGTATTTTTGTTGATTCGGAAAGTACAACAGCAGAAACTCCGGACTACGGAAAACAACATTAGGAAACAGGCTAAAGACATAACTTGACTCCAGCAGCTCCTGCGAAAATTCTCCGGTTTTTTCTGTCAGCAGCGTGTTATATACCGGATCATATACCCCAAATTCAAATGTGGTCTTTATGCCCTGGCTATGCAATTCTGTCTTTATTAGAGAATCCAGTAGTTGCTTGCCTTCTTCTGAAGAAACACTATAGGTAATATTGCTGGAGAATAAATCATCAAAGAGGTCATTTACGATTTTTGTCTTTTGAAAAAAATCCAGAAAATCATCATAGGAGGAATTGGCTATGCCTTCTCGTATAGCATATCCTGCATGCCTGCTGAAATTGTTTTGAGAGGAATAGGCTGCGGAGTCGGGTTGGAAAAACTCGCTTAATTCAGAAGATTCCGACATAGGCGAAAAGGAATCAGGTTGAATGCCAGCAAAAAAATCATCATAAGATTGCAGGCCATTGCCCGATGATTGTAAAACATCCCGGTAATACTCTCTGTTGAGTGAATCAACAACATTAAAGAAACGGTTTACATGACGGTCTTGTTCTTGTTTGCGTAAAATGGCATTAGCCATCTCAAGTTTATTGTATTTATATACTGCGGTGGAGATTGCCTCGCTGACTCCTCTGTTGAAATTAGATTCCTTAACTGAAAGTGCGTTACTGATCCAGTAAAGTTGAATGCCGATTAGTCCCAGTAGTGAGATGGTAATGACTACTATGACAAAGAGAATGACATTTTTCTTCATGATCATGGGTTGTTTTAGATATATTAATTTTTTAAAGCCACCAAAAATACGAACTCTAATTTCCTAATCCTCAATATTTAACATAGTTTAATTGCAGTCAATCCCCAATCCCCAGGCCTTATTTTACAATCGGTTGATTGCCCGACTATTATATTTAATATATTCACATGTTAATGTGAATTAACTTGAATTAACGTTTTTTTATTAGGCACAACTCAAAAAAGGAATACTTTTGTCTTTAGGCAAACAAACATTAATTACCAATGCTCGCATTGGTTTTATAGTGTATAGTTTTTGTGGTTATTTAATTGTGGATTGAACCGGTTGGTGTGGTTACCAACCGGTTTTTTATTTTACTTCCGGAGAAAGGGTGTGTAATATGCACTCTCTTTTTTATAATTTTGCAGAAAGATAAACGAATATCTTTAGCTCGATGTCGAACAAAAAAACGGGTACAATGAAAAAAAAATTAATAAAGCTTTTCTCCTTTCTCATGATTTTTTCTTTTGTGATTCTCCTTTCCTGTGGCCCCTCAGCCCAAAGCAGGAGAGACAATGAAGTTCAGGATAGCTTAGAATTGGAGCAGGAAAGAAAAGAATTATTAAACCGTGCAAACAAAATTCTTGAAAACGGTACCACAGAGACGGAAGAAACCAGCGTACAACCAGATAGCACCCATTAATGGCTCCTATGAAACCGAAAAAAGATATTCTTTTAATACCTGATCGGTGAGCTATCTGATAAAAATTGGTTTACGCAGACTGTCCCGGGAGAAAGGATATGCGATAGTAAATATCCTGGGTCTTACCGTGGGCATGGCCAGTGCGTTGATTATTTTTTTGTTTCTCAGACATGAAACATCCTATGATAACTATCATCATCACCAGTCCTCCATTTACAGAGTAGCTACCGAGCTTACGATTCATAATCATACACAACAATACGCAGTCAGCTCAGCTGCCATTGCGCCCTCTTTATCAGATGCTTTTGCTGAAATAGAATCTTATGTGCGCATTTTCCTTCCCAGTTATTTTTTACATGACATGGTATTTTACCACAAGGGAAAAGCTTTTTACGAAGATGATCTTTTTGCCGTTGACAGTACATTTTTTTCCTTCTTTTCCTGTGAATTTATATCGGGTACTCCTGATATGGCACTGTCAAAGCCTTTTTCTATCGTATTTACCCGGAGCCTGGCTCTTGAAATATTTGGCCAGACCGATATTGTCGGGCAACAGCTTACGCTTTCCGATGCCGGAGTATTTACCATTACCGCTGTCATAGAAGACCAGCCTTCCAATAGTCACTTTCAGTTTCGTGGATTAATGTCATTATCTTCCATGAATCATATGTCGGATAAATTTAAACTTTCCTTTGGTGAGGGGTTCGGCTGGGACACTTTCACCCAGGCTTATGGTAGTACTGTAGTCTGGTCATATATTAAGGTTAACGAACAGTTTTCTCCCGCTGATTTTTTAGCAAACCAATGGAGTGTGTTTTATGACCAGCATATTAAAGGGTTGATCCCTCAGGAACATTTTTCCATGAAACCCTTATTTCAGCCCATCACCAGCATCCATCTTGATTCTGATATTAATTACGAGCTTAGTTCTGAAAGAGACATCATGAGGCTTATGAATAAAGAGATGGTGGTGGTGTTTCTTACCATTGGCGTTTTCCTGTTGTTCCTGGCTGCCATCAATTATACCAATATGGCCATCAGTCATTTTAATAAAAAGAGAAAGGAAATGGCGATGGTAAAAATACTCGGAAGCAAAATGGGGCAATTGCTGGCAGGCTTTCTTACCGAATCGTTCGTAATAGCTTCGATAAGCATGCTGGGTGCTTTGGTTTTTGTTGAGTTTATTATAGGCTGGGTAAATGATTTTCTTCAGGTAAATTTAAGTCTTTATATATTCCAGGACTGGCATGTTGTGGTCATTATTGCAGGAGTATTTTTGTTTACTGCATTATTGTCGGGATTGTTTCCTGCCATATATTTTATCTACACCCCACCGGTCAGGCTGTTGGCAACGCGGTTTAATGCCGGAAAAAATTCTCTGTTGCTCAAACGAATACTGATAACGATTCAATTTTCCGTTGCGGTTTATATGGTAGCCTCTGCCCTGGTGGTTTACAGGCAGATCAATTATATTCAGGATATGGATTTGGGATATGATGTGGAGGGTGTTTTTGCTATAGAATTGCATGCACGCGAAAGCAAAGAACGAATAGCAGAGCTTGAAAAAATTCTGCAAAAGGATTCTTCTGTTGTACAAACCGCAAGAAGTAATTATGTTTTCTCTATGTACCCTATCAAACACACCATCTTGTTTAATACCCAGGAGGGCTTTGTTGTAAGATCATTCAATAACATACAAACTACACCGGATTATATCC
>JBEPXC010000184.1:0-7326 GCA_041642035.1 Sphingobacteriia bacterium | reverse complement strand
TAACAATCTAACAATTATTTTTCAGATGATTGGATGGTTATTATTACTTTTAACAACCGAACACTAATAACAATCTATGTTTCGATTAGCCCTCTCCTTTGTGTTGTCTTTATTCATCTCTTTTGTAGGAGGCCAGGAAGATATCCGGTTTAGTCATCTGACTACAAAAGAGGGAATGAGTCAGAACTCAGTGCTATGCATTCATCAGGATGTTTATGGCTTCATGTGGTTTGGAACCCGGGATGGCCTCAACCTCTATGATGGTGTTGGTTTTAAGTCTTTTTATCACAGCAATATCGATGAAAACACCCTCAGCAGCAGCTATATCAATCACATTACAGAGGATTCCTCAGGCGATTTATGGATTAGTACTACCAACGGGTTGAACCGCTATAAGCGTGACAGTGAAAAGTTTGAACGATATTTCATCCCGGGGATTGAAGGAGAAAGCCACATATTTTTCTCTTTCCAGGATAGTTATGGAACACTCTGGATTGGGGCCAGTGATGGTCTTTTTGTATTTGACTGGGAAAAAAAAGCGTTAAGACCCTATGAGTTTGAAAACATAACGGGTTCAACACCCGGCAGACAGATTACTTTCATTTTGCAAGACCATTCGGGATTGATCCTATTTGGCACTTTCTCAGATGGTGTTTTTATTTATGATCCGATAAACTCGACAGTGAACAATCTGAACACCCATTCTGATCCTTCTTTAAGCAGCAATAATATTGAATCAATCCTTGAAGATAATGACCAAAACATATGGATAGCTACGGATGGCGGCGGTGTAAATATCTGGAACCGAACAACCAATGAGATCACCAGAATGAAAATGGAATCCTTTTCAGGCTTGAGTAGTAATGTAATACGAACTTTACTAAAGGATGACAATGGAAATATCTGGATTGGGTCTTTCAACGGACTGTCTGTTTTTAACCTGGAAACCCAAAAACTGAACAGTATTGAAAGCAATGAAAAGAACCCTTACAGTTTAAATAACAATGCTATTCGATCCCTTTTCCAGGATAATAAAAGCAGCGTGTGGGTGGGGACCTATTTCGGTGGTATAAATATATATGACCCGGTAAATCAAAGATTTAAACATCATAACTATACGCCAGCATTAGAAATACCACTCGATTATAATGCTATCAGTGCTATTGTTGAAGATCAAAACCATCATTTGTGGATAGGGACTGACCGCGGCGGATTAAACCATTACAACTATACTACCGGGCAGTACAGCTATTATTTTCCTGATGACCAGATCCGTGATACAGATCCAATGTTTACCATCAAATCGTTGTTGCAACAAGATGAAAACACCTTATGGGTGGGCACACACCGCAGAGGATTGTACCGGTTCGACATCCCATCGGGGAAATTCGAAAGAATACCCTTGTTTGCTTCGGGCGAATTAACCACCTCGCTTACCAATTCGGTAATTAATTCCATGCATTGGGATTCGAAGGGCTATATATGGTTGTGCACCAAAAGCTATGGTGGATTACACAAGTTTGAACCTCAAAGCATGAAGATTGTTCCTTTCTCCATGCAAAATCAAATACACGAACTCTTAGGCAACACACATGTAAGGTCGGTATTCCAGGATAATTTTGGGAATATCTGGGTGGCCACCCGTGGCAAAGGGATTATTGTTTTTAATGAAGAGAATGGGTTTTTAGATCATTTTTATCATGACCCCCTGCAAGCCGGCAGTTTACGGTCCAATCATATTTATCAGATTGAACAGGACCATGACGGCGAAATCTGGGTGGCTACCGATGGTGCGGGGATAGCTCAGTTTAACCGGTTATCGGGAAGTTTTGATTTTTCCTTGTCGCAGGAGGGTCTGCTCAACAACAAGGTACTGGGGGTTTTAATTGATGACTATGACAATCTGTGGTTTAGCACCATTAAGGGTATTTCAAGATTACAAAAAAAGGATTCTGTATTTAGAAATTATGACTATGCTGCAGGATTGCCCATTTCAGAGCTTGCAGAAGGGGCATTTCATAGGGGAAGATACTCCGGCAAACTCTACTTTGGTGGTGTAGATGGATTTATTGAAATCGACCCCCAATCCTTTGCTGATAATGACCATACCCCTCCTGTAATAATAAGTGGATTCAAACTGTTTTCAGAAGAAATAAAACCCAACGATGCCACCGGGGTAATGCAGAAATCAATTCTCCACACCCAGGAAATAAGACTAAAATATAACCAATCCATCTTCACTATTGATTTTGTTGCGCTCAATTATACCCATCCGGCCAGCAACCAATATGCCTATATGCTGGAGGGGCTGGAGAACTCATGGAACTATGTGGGATCACAGAACTTTGCCACCTATACCCTTTTAAATTCGGGCCAATACACCTTTAAGGTAAAAGCAGCCAACAATGATGGATTATGGAATGAAGAGCCCGCCACGCTTGAAATCACCATTTTGCCTCCCCCATGGCGTACCTGGTGGGCTTATGTTGTATATAGTATGCTTATTGCCATGGTTATTTATTTTATCCGGTATTTTATACTGAAAAATGAGCAGTATAAAAACAGTACGCTTATCAATGAGATCCAA
Organism: Sphingobacteriia bacterium; assembly: GCA_041642035.1. Taxonomy (GTDB): domain Bacteria; phylum Bacteroidota; class Bacteroidia; order Bacteroidales; family UBA7960; genus SKVR01. The sequence goes on along the minus strand of JBEPXC010000184.1, from coordinate 4,739 downwards.
AAGGCCAAATTACAGGAGATTAACGAAGCAAAAATCGATTTCTTCACCCAGGTTTCTTATGAGCTGCGAACCCCACTAACCCTAATCATTGCCCCCATAAAAGAGCTGGTAAAAGCCCGGGGGATAAAATATGAAATCCGTGAGAAGATAAATCTTATTAAGGATAATGCCCAGCTACTGCATCAAATTGTTGATCAAATACTGGATTTCAGGAAACTGGAAACCGGAAAGGAAAAATTAAGAGTCTCTTACCAGGATTGGGTGCCCCAGATCAGGAATATTACCTCTCATTTCTCGGGCTATTCTGCACATCGAAACATTAGTTTCAGTTTCAAATCATCCAAACGAAGTATTTTTGGAATGATGGATACATCGCTGATGAGCAAAGCTCTTTTCAACCTGATTTCGCATTCTTTTAAAAATACGCCCGACAAGGGCAGAATAAAAGTAACAGTAGCTGAAGCCAACCTGAAGGAGGCCCCTGACCGACTCAGTGATAAATATGATAAGCATATAAAAACCGGAAATCCATTGCCTGTAAATCAGGACATCATTATTATTACCATTGAAGATAACGGGATAGGGTATACCAGGAAAGATATTGAAAACATATTTGCCAAGTTTTATGATATTCAAGGCCCTGATTCTGCCCGAACAGGTATAGGGCTTTATATTGTGAATAATATTGTACATCTGCACAAGGGATGCATTGAAGTATGCAGTGAAAAGCATAAAGGAACGGTTTTCAGCCTGGTATTTCCATTGGAAAAGGATTTTTATTCAGAAGATGAAATAATTGACAACCCCACTCAAGAACTCTCAGTACTGTATAAGCCCCTTTTACCAACCTTAGCGGATGCAAAAGAAGAACAAACGCCATTGGCAGAAAATGCTCCTAATATATTGGTGATAGAAGATCAGCCGGAACTTTCGGATTATATGCATTCCATATTAAGAAATGAGTATCATATTTTTTCAGCCACGGCGGTAAAAGACGCATTTGGCATCATGCGCAATGCGCTGCCCGATATTATTCTTTGCGATATCAATCAAAAACCTGCAGATGTGATTAAGCTTTGCCAAAGATTGAAACGGATCAAAGTACTGGAATCCGTTCCTATGGTCATCATATCAGCAAACCAATCGGAAGAGTTCAGAATACAAAGCTATGAAGCAGGTGCCAATGCTTTTATCCTGAAGCCTTTTACCCCTGATCTGTTAAAGGTAAGGATCAAAAATCTTCTGACAGACAAAAAGGATGAGACCACCAGGGGTGAAGTTGATCTGGCTTCGAATTTTATTTCTGGTGCCGATGAAAAACTTTTGCGAAACATTGATTCCATTATCAGAAAAAGCTTATCTGATCCCCGATTGAGTGTTGAAACCCTTAGCCGGATGATAGGACTAAGCCGGGCTCAATTCTATAGAAAGATCAAGGAAGTCACCGGCCTTACCGTTGTGGAATATATCAGATCAAAAAGATTGGAAGAAGCAGCCTTTTTGCTACGACAGGATAAGCTTAGCATAAAGGAAGTGGTTGGACTTGCCGGATTTGGTGATATGGATTATTTCAGAACCCATTTTAAGAAAAAATTTGGCACCACACCATCCAATTATATGGAACAGGAAAGGAATAAGAAGAAGTAATTTCCCGTTTTTCTCATTCTTTTTTACTTATTTTCCCTCATTAAGATGAATTTAACATCCCCTGTTTTTTTAATCTTAAGTCTCAATTTTCAGGAAATACATAACGCCTTCCTTACCACACCTATTTTATTGTTATACAACAGTATATGCATGTTTTTTAAAAAGTAAATGCATCCATTGTCATCCATCGTGATGCAACATTTGTGGGGTATGTCTCTAAAACTTTTGCAGCTGTTATTTAAACCATCCAGTATTTTTGAAACAATTTTGTTGCAACTATTTTTGGGTTTAGCAGTAGTTTGGCTGTATGAAAAATTTACTACATCCATGGGCATTCATAAGAGGTAAAATTAAAAAGCAAAACAAATATTTTATTATGGAATTGGTGTTTTCATTGCTTTTAATTGTACTGTTGATCGTATTAGTCAATATTTCGGGCATTATATAAACACAACTATCTGTTAGTCTAAAACAATACATCCACAAGAAAAACATTATCTATAATGAAAAAAGCTGTCACATTTTTATTATTAATTACCTTAACTGTTTTCCCTGATTACTTATCAGCACAAGGAGGCACGGCCAGCATAGTGGGCCAGATTACCGATACAGATGGCAATATGCTTATAGGTGCAACTGTATATATTGAAGAATTAAGTAAAGGCACTATTGCCGATGTGAATGGCAATTACCAGTTTGTGGGGATTGCTGCAGGGGAATATACCGTAAAATTTAGTTATATAGGATATCAGGAAGAAATAAGAAATATTGCGCTGGAAGGCAGGGATGTAATACGACTTAATGTAAAGATGCAACCCTCCGCCCTGGGTCTGGACGAAGTAGTAATAACAGGACAGGCGGTAGGACAGCATGCAGCCATACAGCAGCAGCGCAATGCAATTGGCATCATGAATGTGGTTTCATCGGAAAAGCTACAGGAGCTGCCCGATGTTAATGTTGCAGAAGCGGTTGGACGCTTACCCGGATTGATGGTAGAGCGAAATCGTGGGGAGGGTCAAAAAATCATTATCAGGGGTTTACAGCCCAAATACAACACCATTTCTATTGGAGGCAATATGATGCCATCCACGTCAACTGATGACCGGAGCACCGACCTTAATATGATAGCACCCGAAATACTGGGAGGAGTAGAAGTCCTCAAGGCCAATACGGCAGACAAGGATGCTGACGGTTTGGGAGGCACAGTAAATCTGATTTTGCGGGAAGCTCCATCGGGACTAGATATGAAACTGGGCGCATTAACGGGTTACAGTGGTCATTCGAACGAATTGAACAACTATAAATTTAATTTCCATGCCAGCAATCGTTTTTTCAATGATAAACTGGGAGTCATGCTTTCGAGCAATGCAGAGATTGCTGAGCGAAATTCCGACCGTTTCAGAGTAAATTATGATGTGCAGGGAGTGCCCAATTACGATGCCGGAGAAACTTTCGTTACTCCCTGGGTAAGTAATGCTGAAATACAGGCAAACATTGAAGACCGAACCCGGGCTGGTGGTAGCATACTGATGGATTGGAAACCCAATGCCAAAACAACGATTAAGTCCAACAACTTTGTGGGCTACCTCAATCGTGATATTTACGATCGCACCAAAAACTACTCATTATCAAACAACTATATAAGTATACAGCAATTTCAGAACCAAATCTCTCAGTTGTTATATTCCAACTCACTGGAAGGAGAGCATTTACTGTTTGGTTCGGTAATTAACTGGGGTGCATCGCGCGCTCAGGCGATCAATGAAAGACCCTATGCTCACAGGGTTAATTTCCGCACCCTTTCTGCATACCAAGGTTACTCTCAGGGTAATTCTTTTGACATTGAACCCCCGGAGCAGATTCCCCATCCCGAGAATCTCAATGAGTTTATTGACAGGTATTATTTCTATAATGGCAGAACAGCACCCTATCAATCTAATGAAATTGAATACGGCATTTTTGGTGATTGGACAACCCCCTTTAAAATTGGAGACTTTATTTCGGGTAATGTAAAAGCCGGAGCCAAACTACGCTATAAAGACAGAGACCGTACTAATGAGTTGTTTTCAAGGAGATTAGACTACCCCGGTAGTGTAAACACTGTTCTGGAGCAATATCCTGATTATGCCCTTACTACCGAAGGTGTTGTGGGTAGAGTCTCTATCCTGAATTTTCTTGATCAAAATTATCAGCCCGGAAACTTCCTGAATAATCAGTTCGAATACCTCAATGTAAATGAAGTGTTGGACATTGATAAGATCTCGCAGGTTTATGATGATTTTCTCAAGGATTATTATTATCCTATTCCGGCAGGAGCGCAGAATGACTATAAAACCAAAGAATCCATTCTGGCCTATTATGCCATGTCAGAAATAAAGATTGGTGAATTTATCACATTCATACCCGGAGTGCGTTTGGAAGCAACTGATATTGAGTACGAAGCCTATATTGCTGATGCCATACCCGATGATCTGGGTTTGCCCAGTGAGGTCGATTTCCGCGATACCCTGGCCACAAATTCGTACCGTAATATACTACCCCAGATTCATTTGCGCATTATGCCTACCGATTGGTTTGATATCCGGATGGCCTATACCAACACCCTATCGCGACCCGATTACAACCAGTTGGCCCCTAAAAAAATTATCAATCCAACAGGAAGAACTGTAGACCTGGGCAATACCAGTCTTAACCCGGCCAAATCGGAAAACTTCGATCTGATCTTTACCCTTTTCAGACCCAATTTCGGGCTGTTTACCCTAGGTGGTTTTTATAAAGAAATTGATGGGTTTCTGTGGGATAGGCAAGCTATTGTAGTAGAAGGGACTGAAACAGATCCTGAAGTGCTATCCTTACCGGAAAGTACGCGTGGATTTGAAGTAGAATACCCTCTCAATAATACAAATATTTCTACCATAAAAGGCCTTGAAATCGACGTTCAGTCCAACATGAATTACCTACCCATAAAGGGTTTTGTTGTCAATTTTAACCTTACCCTTATGGAGTCGGAGACAAAGTATAACGAAGCCCTTATTGTCCGAACCCTAAACCCCGACTTTGGCGTTGTGCCGGGGGCTCCGCGAATTCTTCTG
>JBEPXC010000183.1:0-7332 GCA_041642035.1 Sphingobacteriia bacterium | reverse complement strand
AAAAAATTCAGGTAGCCCGAAAATCGGCTGCTATAAAGCAACAGTTCCTGGCCAATATGAGCCATGAAATACGCACCCCCATGACGGGGATTATGGGAATGACATCCCTGCTTACCCGCACCAATCTGAGTCCCGCCCAACAGGAGTATGTGCGCAATATTAAAATATCATCAGAGAATTTGCTTAATATTATCAACGACGTACTTGATTTGAGTAAGATTGAAGCCGGCAAAATGGAACTTAAGCCCAATCGTATTGCTTTCCCCGAGTTTGTGAGCGATATAAAAGAACTCTTTCAGCATCAGGCGCATAACAAAGGCATACGTTTTACGGTCAGCATAGAGCCTAATATTCCAACCTATCTTTTTGTTGACGATCAGCGCCTGAAACAGGTCATTAATAATCTACTCTCTAATGCCTTTAAATTTACCGATGAAGGAGAAATATCCATCAAATTTGCAGTAGAGGAGAAATCAGGCAATGAAGCTACGCTTCGGTGCGATGTATCAGATACCGGTATGGGCATCAGTGATGTGAATCAAAAACAGGTTTTCGAGAAATTTACCCAGATCGATACTTCTTTAATCCGGCCATTCGAGGGAACCGGACTTGGTCTTGCCATATGCAGGGAATTAACACAACTTATGGGAGGTGAAATCAACGTATCCAGCAAAGTTGATGAAGGAAGTACCTTTTCCTTTACTTTTAAGGTAACCTTTGACCCCAATGATATCGAAATCCCTGAGCAAATACTTAAGAAGGATTTTATGGATATGGATCTGAACGTACTGCACGTTGAAGACAAATTACTCAATCAAAAAGTAGTGGGGTTTATTTTGTTTAATGCCGGCTGTAATGTCGATTTTGTAAGAAATGGTATTGAGGCTATTGATAATTACCAACCCGGAAAATATGACATCATCCTGATGGATATTCAGATGCCGGTAATGGATGGCATCTCAGCCTATAAAGAGCTAAAGCGTTTGCATGGAGATAAGCTGTGTCCGGTAATTGGGTTGAGTGCCAATGCCCTTGAAGGGGATGCCCAAAAATATATGGATTTAGGGCTTGATGATTATATTGTCAAACCTTTTCAGCCCGCTGTACTCTATGAGAAATTGCTTAAATGGGCAGGAAAGCTAAACCAGTCTGCCTGATATCTTATTTCTAATCTTTCTTTTGTTGCATAAATTGTTGCGGATTTGATTACCGATTCTCTAACAAATAAATATACCATCTGCAAATGATGGCATTGTAGCTTTGTATTTTTTTTGTCTTTACTTTCTTATCAACGGCATGCAAATCCTTTTGCATTTCATCAGTGAAAGAGCTGTAGCAAATCCAGTCATTTTGTTTGAGTTTTCTCAAGCGTATACCTGATGGAACCAAAGGTTTAAGGATTTTCTTTATTCCTTTTACAATAAAATGCTCCCCCCGTACATTGAGTTCATTCTTATAGAAAAATACCTCGCAAGGCCTAAAATAATATCTTTCTAGTGTTGATTTGTAAAGTTTACTATCCATTCTTTCAGAATAAGGGAGATTGCGAAAAAACTCCACCAGCTCATGGTCCCAAAGCGGGAAATATACCTGATGATTAAAGAAAGGAAATACATGAGAAGAGTGGAAAATGAACTTTGAGATCTTTTCCTTTATATCCCAATCTTCAATAAGTGGATTAAACGCCTGACTTGGGTAATCTTGAAGGTGGTATCGGGAAAATAGTTTGTTCACCCGTTGGGTAATCAAGTTTTTGTCATTTGGATTTAGATTAAGAAACCAAAAGTATTTTTTGGTGATTTCCCGGGCCAATTTGTTGCCTCGATTATTGGTCTTTGCCGACTTTCTCACATAGCTGCCAGCAATGTAATCGCCGGTATGACCAGGTAGGAAGACAGCGTCTTGAGGAATGATATTGTTCTCTTTTAAATATTTGGCAGCAAAATACTCCTGCAAATAAGGCATAGAGAATCCATTTCCCATATATGTGGCATATTCAAGAAATTCCGGGTTATGGATGAAGCCGGGAATCGTAAGGCTGGCGTAGTCGACAAAAAACCATCGAAAGCCTAATGCCTCAGCAACTTTTTTACTTAATATGGATTCAGGATTTTCTCTCCCATAGGTTATACAGATGGTCTTTTCATATCCGGCTTTTTTAAGCAAACAAGCAATCAGACGCGAATCATATCCCCCACTCAAAGGGATTACGGCTGTTCGGCCGTTTAGAAATTTCACCAAACGGTAGGCCACCTGATCGAGTATTTCGGTTAATTCAAGGACATGCTCGTCGGCAGAATTGGGTAATATCTTTTGGGGAAGAAAATAATACCAGACTTTTCTGTAAAGGGCTTCATTGTTTTTTAAAATCAGTATTTCACCTGAACGGGTTTTAAATATATTTTCACCCAATGTTTCATTGTCCAGGACAAAACCTGCAGAGAGAAACTCAGGAACGGCTTGTTCATTGATGGTGAATGCTTTTTGCTTTTCTCTGAGTAAGGAAAAGTCATCGCTTATCAGCCATTCATTAGCATGTGTGCAATAGAAAATAGGGAAGAAATTTACCGGATCACTTGCAATGGAGACTCCTTCTTTTTTTAAAACAACAATAGAAAAAATTCCATTGAGCTCTTTTACGATATCTTCAAGTTTATTCGTAGAAAGAATATCTTTGAGAAAACCCAGGGCATTTTCACTATCAAACAAATGGTGTGTTTGATAAAAAAAATATCCTTTCACCCAAATATTTCCATCGGTATACCACTTAAAGGCATTGTTGTGTATGAGTCTGATGTTGCTTTCCGGTGTCATTTTTGTTAATGATGGATGTGTATAATTGAATGTATTTTTCTGCTATTTCTTCTTTGGAGAAGTTCCTTATTGCGTATTGGCGAATGTTATTTGGAGAATACTGCTGATGATTAGATTTAAGCTGGTAAATAGCATCGGCCAGTTCTCTGGGTTGGTCGGGGTCAACAATCTTTCCTGTTTGAGGCGTTATGAAGGTATCAGGGCCACCCGATCGCGCAGCAATAACGGGAATTCCACATGCCATAGCTTCGATAAAGACTACTCCGAAGGCTTCAAAACGACTGGGCAGAACAAAGGCATTTGCATTGAGGAAAGCCTCGCGCACCTGGTCGCGGCTGAGCTTACCCAAAAAGGTCACCTGCTGCGATATGTTCTTAGCTGCACAATACTGTATAAGATTGTCTTTTAGTGATCCATCTCCACCAATACATAGATGAAATTCACCGGGAAACTTCTGATTAAGTATCGCAAAAGCTTGCAGTAGGGTATCTATTCCCTTAACGGGTTCCAGGTGAGCCAGGGAAAATAGTTTGAAGGTCCTTTCCGGCGGCAGAGGGTTATTAGATGGCTTGAAGAAATCAACGTCTACCATGTTGTATATAATCCCGGGCTTCTCTTTTGCCTCGGGACAGATATCAATAATCTTGTCGTGCAAAGAGCTGCTAACCGTAATGATAGCATCAGCCTCTTTAAATGCCTCTGCCAAGGGTGCGGTATACCAGGGGCGGAACATTTTTTTTGCTTCGATGGTGTTGTATACAAACCGACTGCGATGTTCGGTGATTACATAAGGAATTTGATACTGTTTCTTTATTCTTGCAGCAACAACACCTGCCCACATGCTGCTGTGCACCTGTATGATATGCGGTTTACCCCATTGCTGTATGTATTGATCAAAAAAAGACAGCATCATACTTACCCAGGAGTGAAAATTTAGCTTTTCGGAAAAAGGGATGATGGGATGCAGCCTGATAAATTCCCTTATGTTTTCTTCAGGGCGCATATTTATGGTGGGACTTGCAAACCATTTTAGAGGGTGTGTTTTTCGTATGCTGGCATATATTCCGGCTAACACATCAACCTGTTGCCCCCCGGCAGCCAGGGCTATTGCATGCTCCTTGAAAAACCAGCCTTCATTTGGCGGATACCATGATGGAATTACCAGTATTCTCATTTTGTTAAGCCCATTAGGTGATAATAATATTCTTTTTTTTTTTGATTCGGGATTTATTTGCCTTCCCGGTACACTGCTTTTTGATTTTAAATGCCGGCTTAATAGTTCTAAGGTTGTGAATGTAGCATTTTTTTATGATTACGCGCCATGTGCAGATACCATAATAAGCTTAATCCAACCACTAGAAAGCTTACTGCTGAAAACAAAGCCAATGCAAGATAAACATCATTGAAGTAAATGCCTGTATAAAGAGCAGAAAATCTGAGTGCAATGGATATGAAGTCAATAAACATAGAAATCTTCTGTTTAAAAAATAACTCAGGGATAAAGGACAAGGGGCTGGTGAGGTAAACCATAAACAACCATGGTATTAATATCTGAATCATCCTTCCTGCTTCTGTCCAGGTGGATGAGAACACAAAAGAAAAAATATAAGGAGCAAATATGCCCAGAATAATGAAGGGGATAATGCCCAGGTTGAAAAATTGAAGAACAAGTCTTTTGATACCGGGATAAATATCTTTACCGGAATGATAATCTTCGATAACTTTTTGAGAAAGTACCTGAAGGGTAGACTGGGAAAACAGACTTAAGGGCCGAAATACAAAGGTATATCCAAAAGCATATAAGCCTGCTGTCTGGGCAGAAAAACCAGAAGTAAACATAAAGATGGGCAAGCTTGAAGCCAGGTTGTTGGTAACACTCTGTATCAGGTTATAGGTAGGGTATTGTGAGTATTTAAGAGCCTGTTGCCTTATCAGGGATTCAGAGGTTTCAGCATATTCGGTTTTTATGGTAGGGAATATTTTTCTTACCAGAAAAGTTGCAGAAAATACCGGTGCTACCAATTGGGCAATGATCAGCCCGTTCCAGGCATATTTTGTCCAACCAATCGCAATTCGGGTGATGTTTATTCCCAGGTGCTGAATCAGATTGGTGGTGGCCATATTGCCGAAATATTTCATCCTGTTAGCCATGTAATTAAAGCCCTGGTAAATGCCGTGCATCATAATGCTCAATGGCAACAACCAAATCCATGACCCCAGGGGAGAGGCCGGAGTATATTGCAGAATATGATGGCCAAAGAAAAGAAGGATAATCACACAAAAGGCTGAAAATGCAAGACTAAGAATAAGAACCAGCTTCAATATAGCCACAGCCTCTTTTTTTTTGCCCGGAAGCATTATCGCCTGTTCGTATTTGCCTGTAGCCACCATTGAGAGCAATCCCGCTATGGCCATATATAATGCAACGAGACCGAAATCCTCAGGTGTATACAAACGTGATAACAGTGGTGAAAGGGCAAAAGATAAACCCTGCGCCAGAAGTAAGCTTGAGAAAAGCTTAAAGAAATTCCGGGTGTATTCTGTATTAAGCAGTTTAGTTATTTTTTGCATCAAAGGACAATTAAACCCTTTTCGGGCAATATGGATTCAGGTGGTGGCTGAAAAATTCAAATCTTTGCAAAAATACCATGTTTGACCAATTATAAAGCTATTATGTTGTTGAAATCAATTAAAAATCTGGCATATATTTTTTTTGAAATGTTGAAAAAAATACCGTAATTGCACAAAAAATCAATCGCCCTATGACAACCCTTCAAAGAATCAAAACACTCACCCAATTTATTGTAGAAAGACAGGCCCAATACCCACAGGCCAAAGGAGCACTTACCAGGCTGCTCAACGATATTGCTACTGCAGCCAAAATCGTAAACCGCGAAATTAATGCTGCCGGCCTGGTAGATATTCTGGGCTATGAAGGCACCGATAATATCCAGGGAGAATCGCAGAAAAAGCTGGATGTTTATGCTAATGAAAGATTTATTGAGGCCTTGAAAGGAGGTGGGGAATGCTGTGCCATTGCTTCAGAGGAAAATGAAAAAATCATCTCTTTTCAGAATGAATTCTCTAATATGGGCAGGTATGTTGTTGCCATAGACCCCCTTGACGGAAGCAGCAACATAGAAGCCAATGTTTCAATTGGTACGGTATTTTCTATATACCGACGTCTTAGCGATGTAGGTGGCGGACGACTGGAAGACATGCTACAGCCCGGGGTTAATATGGTAGCAGCAGGGTATATCATTTATGGATCTTCTACTATGTTGGTATATTCCACCGGTAAGGGAGTCAATGGATTTACCCTGGACCCCAGCGTAGGAATATTTTGTCTTTCTCATCCTGATATGCGCTTTCCTGAAACCGCCAATATGTACTCTATTAATGAAGGAAATTATATCTATTTTCCTGAAGGGGTAAAGCGTTATCTTAAGTATTGCCAGGCTGATGATCCTGCCACCTTTCGTCCATATACCTCCAGATATATTGGGTCTATGGTAGCTGATTTTCACCGGAATCTTATCAAAGGCGGTATCTTTATGTATCCTGGCACTGCCCGTCAGCCCAAGGGCAAGCTAAGACTGTTATATGAGTGCAACCCGGTAGCCTTTCTGGCAGAACAAGCCGGCGGAAAAGCATCAGACGGGTTTAGACGCATTCTGGAAATTGAACCCAAAACCCTGCACCAGCGTTCGCCTATATATATTGGCCCAAAGATAATGGTTGAAAAGGTAGAAGAACTGCTCAAGGAACATTCGCCTGAGATGGAGTTAAAATAAAAGTCCTCCCTATTTCTTTGTTACTAATAACAGTTGTTTATAACTGGATTTGGCTTTGAACAGGGTAATGGATACCTTTGCATCTTTATTTATCATACCCTGAAGTGAAGCCTGCTGATTTTTTAGTAAAGTACAAGGAAAACGATATTATTCAAGATTTTACTGCGGTTCTTAAAACCAGCAGTCATCATTTTATTGCTCTTTCGGGAATGGCGGGATCGTCTGCCTCGGTGGTGGCTGCAGCCAGTTATAAATCACTCAACCGTCCTTTTGTCTGCATATTGCCTTCCAGGGAGTCTGCAGCCTATTTTTTCAATGATATTGAAAATATGCTGGAGGAGAAGGATCTTCCCTACGAAAAAAGATCTGTGTTTCTTTTTCCTTCTTCATTCCGAAAGCCCTACGAGACAGCTGATATAGATAATGCTAATGTTCTGCTTCGATCGGAGGTGGTCAACCGTCTTTCTGCTGAAACAAAAAAGTTCTTCATTATAACCTATCCAGACGCCTTACCTGAGAAAGTTGTTTCCAGGCAAGTGCTTCGAAACAATATTCTTACCTTGCATGCAGGCGAGAGCACATCTGTTGATTTTATCCTGGAGTTATTGCTTGAGTATGGCTTTTCCCGGGTCGATTTTGTGGTGGAACCCGGACAGTTTTCCTTGCGGGGAGGTATCATAGATGTGTATTCCTATTCCAATGACTTTCCTTTTCGGATTGAAAT
>JBEPXC010000182.1:0-7383 GCA_041642035.1 Sphingobacteriia bacterium | reverse complement strand
TGAGTTTTGTTTATTGCCTGTATAAGCACTTTATTTCCCAGAATACTGTATATCTCTATCCTGTCAATGTTGACATCCGACTCAATAGTGATATAATCTGATGCCGGGTTAGGATATATTCTGGAGGTAGTTGCTGGTTGCAGTTGATTTATGCCAACCGGTACAAATCCACCTGTTGTGGTCATCTCCAGTTCTGGGACTGATCCGGGCATTTTCCAGCCATAATCTGGTCCGAAGCTACCCGCAATGAAAACCCTGTGTATGTCGGGATTAAAGGCCTGGTCACCAATCATGGCATCCTTCATGTCTACTTTAAAGGTGACGTAGTTTAATTCCTGCTGTGCATTTTGGGTGGATTTAGAGGCGTCTGGTTTTACACCCCAAATATCCTCAACGATGATGTCTGCTGTAACAGTAATTTCACGGTTGGGCTCTCCTTCCCATTCAGCCATATCCCAGGTGGCTGATTGTTCAATCACAAAATATTTGTATTGTACCGGATTTTCTTCAATAGGTATAGTAATACGGTAATATAGCGGAAGATCGGCATTTGTAGGATCCTGACTTATCAGTATGTTGTCAACCATAACGAATGAATAATAATCCTCACCACCAATCGTCAAATTAAAAGTACTGGTGGCGGTGAAGGCAAAATAGTATGTACCGTTGGCCAATCCGGTTATGTCATGGCTGATATATCGCCTGTCGTTTGCCCCTTGAATCAGATTGTCGTTGGCATCGTATAAGTTTTCAAATACAACAGGTTCTCCCAGATTAGTCCATGGACCATCAACACTTGTTGAATATTTCAGCTGGAAGGTAGAAAACCCTTGTTCCCCCTGTGGAGTGGCGCCGGTTTGCTCTACAAAAACATTATTATTAACCCCTTCCAGGTAAAAGCTGATAAATTCATCCTGATCGCTGAGGCTGATGGGGGGTGTAATTAATGCTTTTTCACTCGCTCCATCACGGCCAATGAGCATGGCACTAACATAATCGAATATGGGCCATTGTGTGGTAGGACCTAACCATTCTGGGTCATTCACGGTCCATCCTGTAGGAGGCCATACAACAGTCACGTCGCCTTGTGCATCAGTGGTAAAATTTTCAAACCCTTCGGCCAGATTCTGGTAATGATTTACATAAACAGAATCTTCAAGCAGATTGTTAGCGGCAAAATCATCGTTGGGTACTTTCAACTGAATTAAATAGTCTCCATACTCATCGGGTGTCCAGCTGAGGAATACGGATTCTGATTCACCCCCTTGAGCCAGCAAATCAGTGGTTAGTTTATCCACGGGAACTCCATTTACCAGAAGAGTTACCTCTACGGCTCCATCAATATTACCGAAGCTGCTTGCATCAGCATACACACCCACTTCAGTACCGGGAAGCAGACCAAAGGAGGGGAAGACTTCAAGATCAGAAAGACCAAAATCATTATCCATTTCTTCAGCAACGGTAATTTCATCTATGGCCATCTGGATGCCGTCATTGTATTCGTGTATGAAACCAATGCGGATGTCTTTACCTTCAAAAGCATTCAAAGGCAGATTAACACTTCTATCAAAAATATTACTATCCTCTTCTTGCGCATTGTAAGAGTAAAGCTGAAACCATGTTCCATCGGCATATACCCTTACGTGAAATTTGGTAATCCAGTTGTTGGTAAAATTATTGGCCAGCCAGGGGTAAAAAGAAAGTATTATATCTTTTTCGCTGGTTCCCAGGGTAAATGTAGGTGTAACGGCCCAGGTATAGCCGGGTGCATCCCAGAAGACACCCATAGAACCTTCGCCGGCATAAACATAGTCTGTGTAACTGCCATCTGAATAGGGGTAGAAGTCGGGGTTATTCAGGTACCATTTCAAACTTACGGTATCAGCCAATTCGCTGGCAAAGGGATCACCGGACAACGTTTGGGTTCTGTATTGCTGCCATCCGGAGGGTAAGGCTGATGAGTTATTGGGGTTCCAGTCTTCAAATCCCTCATAGTAATACGTTTCATTATTCTGTAATGATTTGTGTTTTTCATTGTTTTGACTGCTTTTGGCACGTGCACCCGGTGCCGGAGCCAATAAGTGATCACGCTGCGGGGCTGCCTGGCCCGCGGGGTATCGTTGCTCATATTGCGCTAACAAGGGAAGACTGATGCTTAACAGCATTAATAGGAGTAAATTTCTTTTCATGTTGGTTGGTTTAAATTTAAATTTAATGGGTTTATGGGTTTGATTGGTTTGAGTAATCAAAATTAACAAAGTATTTTCTTCAAGGATGACTATATATGTTAAATTAAGGTATGGATCAGGAATGGCCTTGGTATATGAAGCTAGCAGGGCTTTACTGGGGCTTAATATATCAAAAAGGGTACCAATATTAGCAGAATTTGTGATAAAATGGCATACCCCGTTGGGTAATCAATGGTTATCTCTTTGAGCAGCTTATGCTTTTTGGGGTATGATTCTCCTAAAAATCCTCTTCTACGGTGATAATTTTGTAGATTTTGTCTCCCCGTCGCACGGTTTGGGGTACAGCAATGGAGCACATTTCTCCTTTTTTGGTTGAGGACACAGGCTTTAACTCCACACGGATTTCCTCAACCTTAATTTCGAGTACTCCTGTGGTGGGGCCATTAATGTATATAGGGTCACCAACATTCAGGTCGTGGGTTTCCATTTTTACCTCGGCAACACCCAGGTTGGAGAAATAATTCGTCACCTTGCCCAGATAGATTTTTTTCTGGGTGGCCTGCGATCCATACCGTTGGGTCCATTCACCCATTTTTCGACCCAGGTAATAACCATCCCAGAATCCCCGGTTGTAAACCTTTTTCAGCTCCACCAGCCACTGATCGGTCTTTTCGCGGGTAAAGCTTCCCTCCATCACAGCATCGGCTGCCTGACGATATACCTGGGTTACTGTTTTAACATACTCGGGGCCTCGTCCGCGACCTTCAATCTTGAATACCCTTACCCCCGCAGTAATAATTTTATCAATAAATTCAAGGGTACATAAGTCCTTGGGCGACATGATATACTGGTTTTCAATGGCAAGTTCGTACTCCCCTTCTATGTCTTTAACGGTATAGCCCCGCCTGCACAATTGCAAACAGGCCCCGCGGTTGGCCGAATAATTCATATTGTCGAGGCTGAGGTAGCATTTCCCACTCACAGCCATGCAAAGGGCTCCATGCACGAAAACTTCAATCTCAACCAGTCTGCCTGATGGTCCTTTTATCTGCTCCTGCTCAATGCCCTTTACGATATCGGCTACCTGCTTTAAACTCAACTCGCGGGCTGTTACCATTACGTCGGCATACCGGCTGAAGAAGCGAACCGCCTGTAGATTGGTGATGTTGCTTTGGGTGGATATATGAACCTCTACACCTGCTTGGTGCGCATAGTCAATAACACTGAGATCAGAAGCAATAACTGCAGTTATGCCTGCCGCTTTTGCTCTGTTTATGGTGACCTGCATTTCGGCCATCTCCTCATCGTAAATGATGGTGTTGAGGGTAAGATAGGTTTTTATCTGGTGATTACGGGCTATTTCAACGATACGGTCAAGGTCATCCAGGCTGAAGTTATTGGCCGATCGCGAACGCATATTCAGTTTTCCCACCCCGAAATATACCGAGTTGGCTCCACCTTGTATGGCAGCCATCAGAGATTCCCATGACCCCACGGGAGACATTATTTCAATATTGTTTTTCATTTGCTTGTTTTTTAGTCCCTAACCTTCCAGCTCTCATTCAGTTTGACCGGTATTATGACCCATCCCCAGCCCTTCCCTACAGATAGGGAAGGGTGACTCCATCCCCCAATATTTACCAATAGAATATGGTACTGTGCGACTCCCTCCCTACCTGTAGGGAGGGTGCCTGAAGGGCGGGTGGGTCAAAATGTTCTCTTTTTACGACAGCTTATCCTTATAATCTTCATAACCAAAAAACCGACAAGGCATAAAAGTGCCGTTTTCACTCCAGATGCCTATGGCCGGATGTTTTACGCCGTTGAAGAAAGTGGTCTTAACCATGGTATAATGAATCATATCATCAAAGATTACCTTATCGCCAATGTTGAGTTCTTGCTCAAAGGAATAATCTCCCATGCCCATATAGTCGCCGGCCAGGCAGGTAAGCCCTCCCATGCGGTAGATGGTTTTGCCCTCTTGTGCATCGGAAGCGCCCAGGATACGGGGTTTATAGGGCATTTCAAGACAGTCGGGCATGTGTGCCGAAAAGCTTACATCGAGCATGGCCACCTTTATGCCTTTACTCACGATGATGTCTTGCACAGTGGATACCAGGTAACCGGTTTGCCATCCAACAGCCTCACCGGGTTCGAGGATAACCTTTTCCAGGTTGGGATAGCGCTTTTTAAAATCCTTTAGCAGCTCAACCAGGTGCTTAACGTCGTAATCCTTGCGGGTAATGTGATGGCCTCCACCCATATTAAACCATTTGGCCTGTTTAATCAGGGATGAGAACTTCTCCTCAACCTTTGCAAGGGTCCTTTCCAAAACAAATGAATCATTCTCGCACAACACATGGAAGTGCAAGCCTTCCACTCCTTCGGGCAGCGTATCGGGCATCTGATCGCTCGTAATGCCCAGGCGCGAACCCGGAATAGCCGGATTGTAAAGATCTGTTTCTACTTCCGAATATTCCGGATTGATGCGCAAGCCCATACTGACAGGCTTGGGGAAATTTAATACCTTCTCTCTGTACTTTTCGAACTGGCTGAGCGAATTGAAGGAAATATGACTGCTGTATCGAAGCATCTGATCCATCTCGTCCTCAAAGAATACGGGACAGTATGTGTGTGCTTCCGTGCCCATTTCCTCAAAAATAAGCCGGGCCTCATGCAGTGAACTAGCAGTGGCTCCACTGAGGTATTGCATTATTAGGGGAAAGGTTGACCACATGGCATAGCCCTTGAGTGCACAGATAATCTCTACATCAGCTTCTTTTTGCACCAGATTAAGTATTTCGAGATTGATTTTCAGCAAACTTTCATCCAATACATAACAAGGGGATGGGATCTGGGTAAAGTCCATTTACGTTTTGTTTGATATCTAAAAATGGGTATCCACGTAGAGATACCCTTACATGGGTAACTACAGAGAGGTATCTACATAGAGATACCTCTACAGAGATACCTCTACATATTTTCTACTGGCAGGGGCTGGTCAATCTGCTCGTGCCAGGGTAAACCATAGATGGGCAATTTTTCCATAAACGGATCGGGGTTAAATTCTTCTACGTTGAAAACGCCTTTCCCGGTCCATTTGCCCGTGAGCATCATCATGGCACCAATCATTGCCGGTACACCGGTAGTATATGAGATGGCCTGCGCCTTAACATCCTTATAGGCATCGGCATGTAAGCAGTTGTTCCATACATAATAGGTTCTTTCTTTACCATCTTTAAGTCCTCTGATCTGACATCCGATTGAAGTTTGACCTTTATATCCCTCGCCCAGAGAGGAGGGCTCAGGCAAAATGGCCTTAAGAAACTCCAGTGGCACAACATCCATTCCTTTAAAGTTGATGGGTTTGATGCTGGTCATGCCTACTTCCTGTAATACATTGAGGAAATTGATGTATTTCTCACCAAAAGTCATCCAGAAACGGGCCTTCTTAAGAGTGGGGAAATTTTTCACCAACGATTCCAACTCCTCATGATAGAGCAGGTAGGAGGGACGGGGACCAATTTCGGGATATTCAATAGATTTATGAATTTCCAGGGGTTTGGTTTCTACCCACTTTCCGTTTTCCCAGTAGCGGCCATTCTGGGTTATTTCGCGGATATTGATCTCGGGATTGAAGTTGGTGGCGAATGATTTGCCATGGTCGCCGGCGTTGCAATCAACAATATCGAGCGAGTGCATCTCGTCGAAATAATGTTTGGCAGCATAAGCGGTAAAGACTCCCGTAACGCCGGGGTCGAAACCACAGCCTAATACGGCCAGCAATCCGGCCTCTTTAAATCTTTCATGAAACGCCCACTGCCATTTGTATTCGAACTTGGCTACATCTTTGGGTTCATAATTGGCGGTATCCAGGTAATGGGTTTTGGTTTGCAGACAGGCCTCCATGATGGTTAAATCCTGATAGGGCAATGCTACGTTGATGACCAGGTCGGGTTTGAAATCTTCGATCAGCTCAACCAGTTCGGGTACATTGTCGGCATCTACTTTGGCTGTTCTTACTCTGTCGTCGCCTATATCATGGGCTATGGCATCGCATTTTTCTATGGTGCGGCTGGCAAGCAATATATCTGTAAATACCTCTGGAACAGAGGCACATTTACGCGTTACCACGTTTCCGACTCCTCCGGCTCCAATTATCATTACCTTACTCATATCAATATTTGTTTTAGTTTATATTTAAGGATTTAAAGATGTCTTGTGTTGTCAAACCTTTATAACTATTAGGGGTAAACCAATGTTGTTAAATATGGTTCAACTCATTAAAGCTATAGCATGGTCTTTTAATCATGCAAAAATAGAAAATTCCGCGATGCCTTTGATTTAAAATCTAAAAAGGCATTTATCTTGTATTTCTATGACAGTAAGTTTTTTAGTCAGGGGATAAACATAGTGGATTTATTGCTGTTAAAAAGTCGGGTGGTTTCGGCTCCGCTCAACCACCCTTTGTTCAATACTCAACCACCCTTTGTCCAGTACCCTGAGCGAAGTCGAAGGGTAGCGGGTAATCTTATTTAATTACCATTAAAAACCAAAAAATATGGCATTCAACAAAAAAACGATAAAATCCCCCTGTATGGATATTTGCATCACCCGCGATGGGGTATGCATCGGCTGTTACCGCACCCTTGAAGAAATGGCCGGATGGAAAAGCTATACAGAAGAACAAAAGGCCGAAGTGCTTGAGAAAATCAAAGCGCGCCGTGGTTCTCAGGATTATTATGGCGGTCCGGTGGGGTAATAAAATATCATTTGCCTTTTAATTTTTCCATAATAGACTCACGACTGACAGTTTTCCCGGTTTTCACCGAATCCATCAAGGAACCAAGCGCAAAATCTTCATATTGATCATCATCAAGGCTCAAAACATTTCCACCCAGGAAGACTTTCCATGTCCTTCGGACGATGGAAAGTCTTCTGGTCTCTTCCTTCGAGCTTCGAGCTTTTGGTATTTGTTATATAAGAGGTTGACGGTTTGTGCAATGTTTATACTCCAAACGTTTCCATGTCCTCCGGACAGCCTGTGCCGATTCTTTTTTTTCGGAAATGGAAAGTCTTCGGATCTCTTCCTTCAGTAACGGTTCATCTGAAATTCCAGATAAGAGAATAAAAAAAGGAGACCATCTTTCCGACAGTCTCCTTTGATATGCTCATTGAAATATTGATTAATTCA
>JBEPXC010000181.1:0-7406 GCA_041642035.1 Sphingobacteriia bacterium | reverse complement strand
ATCGCCACTTTTGGTATAGGGTATATTCCCGAAACCTTTAAGATCAAAACTCATTTGAGAATAGGCAGAAGAAACTACCAAAAACATAAGTAAAAATAATAATCTGGTTTTCATTTTTTACAGTATTTAGTTTAAACAGTATGTGGAAGTGGGTATATTTTTTTAGCAAGGGTAACAATTGTCTATAATTTTTGCGTATTGGAAGGAATATAGGTCATAATTCATATCAGCACTTTTGGTAGCCCTGGTGTCTCCAAACCTTTTAATGGGTTCCTTTTGTGTTTGACTAAATGCAACCGGGGACAATCTGTCAGAATGATAATCGGCGTAAGTTTCATCATGTTAATTATTAATCAATAAGTCGTTAGGTTCAGACTTTATTGTTGTGTATTAGTGCTGGTGAAATCAGCATTTATTATCATTCCATCGACTACTTTTATCAGCCATGCCTTTATTTGTTGCAAAAATCGATTAATTTTGAAAAAAAAACTAAAAATACTTTTAAAAGTTACTAAAAATAGCAACAAATGATTGTAACAGGCATAAATGCACGATATCTAAATTTCTCTCAAAGAAAGGGTTAGCTGTAAACGAATCATACAAAATAATTACCAACACACTACTAAAAGAATTATTAACAAAACCACTGTACTAAAATGAAAGCACTAAAACTTACCGCATTTTTTCTTTTTATGTCTCTGCTGGCGATGAGCCAAAGACCTTCGGGCCGTGTGGGCATAGAGGTTGAAATGCCTCTTGAAGGCACGGTTTTTCACCTCCGTAACGTCATGTCAAATAGGTATATCGATCTTCCGGGCAGTGATACAGATAATCGATCGCGTGAAAATGGAGCCAATGTTCAACTCTGGGATCTTGATCAGGGAAAGGACCGCCAACTTACCTTTATCCCTGCGGGTGATGGATACTACCACATAAGGTTTCAGCATAAAAATGTTCAGCTCGACGTACATGGATGCTTCAACAATAGATACTTCTGCAAGAAGTATAAGCGTGACAAGGGGGCCAACATTCAAATTTGGAATTCAGATTCTGGCCATGTCCAGCAATGGAAACTGGAGCAAATAAGGCCCGGTCAGTTCCGCATTCTTAACCGGTACTCAGGAAAGTATTTAGATGCCAGCCTGTCGAATATCCACAGAAATGGGGCGAATGTTCTGCAATGGAACTGGAATGGAGGCGACAATCAATTATGGGAATTGGTTTGTGTAAAAACAGGAAAAAAGTACCAGGTAAAATAAGCTATGATGAGAGACCGACAAAAGGCACTGTATTATTTTAGGTTTTTGGCACTTACCCTGCTGATTTATGCGGCCACAGCCTGTAGTGTAAGTTCATCCATTGGCAGTAGATGGCAGGAAAAACTCAAATCGGGGGAAGATATTATAATTTCCCAGCAAACCTTCCAGGAAGATATTGACCTGACAGAACTCCTCCAATTCCGTCCTTCTACCCCGGGTGTAAAACGTGCCATTATTCACAGCAACATTATTTTTGATCAATGCAATTTCCGCTCTTTTATCGCTTCGGTCAAAAAAGGAGAAGAATTGTATATAGTAGAATTCAGAGGTGATGTGGTTTTTAGCCATTGTGTGTTCAAAGATAATGTGGAGCTCTCATACTGTACTTTTGACCGTGAATTTTCAGTTTCAGATTCTGAGTTTATTCAGTCTTTCAGGGTTAACAATGCGTTATTTAGGGGGCGTACTATTTATTTTAACCACGCCATTTTTCATAAAGATGCTTCATTTAATGGTGCTGTTTTCAGCAACAACACCTCATTCTTTAAAACCGAATTCAGGGAGAACGTTTTTTTTCAGCGAACTTCATTTAAAGGAAATTCACATTGGGGTGCGGCCATTTTTGATGGTTTTGCAGAGTTTGGCAATGCCATATTTCAACAAAACTTACATGTTGGGCAGGCAACATTTAATGGCAGGACTAATTTCTCTGGTATGACCGTAGTGATGAATGCTGATTTATCTGACACCCATTTTAATCGAAAGGCCGATTTTTCAAATGTAGTTTTCATGGGGGGAGCTAATACTGGTGATGCTCAATAGAAATCCCATTAACAGGGCAGGAAAGAATGTCTTATCCAGAGCACTGCGCTTTCATTCATGTAAGTCCCATCTGACCAATAACTAAACTAATTTTATCCAGATGATTATTAATACGAAGACACGACGATATTTGGGTTATGCCACCATAATGGCATTTACCCTTCTTCCCTTATTCTCCTGCGAAGAGGATGAATATCAACCCGATAAAATAAGCGATTTTGGCACAGGTACTGATTATGATCAGGAGAAATCGGGGGCTCCTCACATACCCATGGACCTTTCGCTGGTTACTCTTAGCGATGCTTCTTTAAATTTAAGTTCAAAGGTATGCCTTGAACCCTGGGTCCCCCCGGTACTTAGTCAGGGCGCCTATGGTACCTGCACGGCCTGGGCTTGTGGCTATTTTGCCCGCACTATAATGTATGCCCGCGAGAATGACCTTTCCAAAGCAGACCTTGAAGACGACCGCAATGTTTTCAGCCCGCTTGACCTGTTCCTCTCCTTGGAAGGAAGGGGCGATAGCTGTGGGGGATCATGGTCTGGTGAAGCCTTTAATGTGATGCAAAACAGAGGTATTGCCACTTTAGCCACTGCACCTTATCAAAATCTGGGTATCTGCGATTGGAGCACGCCTCCCACCTGGAACAATGAAGCCGGCAACTTTAAGATAGAAAAATACAGAAGAGTAGACCATACCAACATAGAAGCATTAAAAGGATACATACAGTTGGGAAGACCCGTACAGGTAAGTTGTAAGCTGGGCCTTAATTTCAGGTATGTAAGAGATAACAGTGTCTGGTATGAAGATGACTATAGCGGAACGGATAAAGATCATGGCAGACACGCAATGGTGATAACAGGTTATGATGATGACATGGGCGCAAATGGTGCTTTTCGTATTGTAAATTCGTGGGGTACAAACTGGGGTGATAAGGGCTATTTTTGGGTAGATTATAACTTCTTCGCGAATCAGTTTTGTTATAACGCTTACATTATTGATGGGGATAAAGGCGGCCTTTCCGAAGCTGTTTTTGATGCTAATGTTATAAACCCCAACTACCGGGTGGATGGTAAAGACTTGCTGGCCGTGCAATTGATCGATGAGTACGACGATTACCCCGGAAACCCCGCAAATGCAAGGGCACTCACCTACAATGTTTTTAACAGGGGCCGCGAGCATGTGCCCTCAAGTAATCAATGGAACATCGTATATTATTACTACAACGCTTATGATCCTGAAAATGACTTTGGTATCATTATTTATGACTACTTCACCAACGAAATAGGCGAGCCCGGCGAGCATGGCGATTTTGATGATCTGCCCGATGGGGGGTTGGATCATTACGGTCATTTTAACTGGTGGAATAACGTAAACATCCCCTCGGGATACTCTGCTGCATCAGCTGTTTATGGTGATGATGGGTATGATTATGACTTTATCTATTATTACCATTTACCTCAAATTACCGGGCAGTACTATTTTGTCCTGTATGCCGATGGGTTTAATGACATTGACGAACAATACGAGCAGAACAACTTTATGTTTTTTACCGAACAGGAGAAGAAGCCACTTAACATTGTCAATGGGGTTATTCAAAATACAGGCCTTAAATCGGGGGAACAATTGGGCACCCTACCCTCTCAACTGAAATCCGATCAGCCCAATGCATACTCTATTGACGAGATATCAGCGCTGATTCAATACCAAAAAAAGGTAGGTGTTTTAGATACCAAAGCCCTTGAATACCTCAATACACCTAAGTCGTTTTCCCAACAGGGCCGTGGGTTTACCGGCAGGCAATTTATTGAGGCAAGACTGCCACGATAATGGGTTGTTGAAGGAGAAAGGTGGAGCTGGAAGCTCAAAGCTCCAAGGTAAAAGCTGAAAGGTGAAAAGGATGGAAGGTGACTTTCCATTCCCGAAATAAAATCGGGATGGAAACGTCTGGAATCATTGCTACAATGAGGATCTCGAAGCTGGAAGGTGACAAAGAGGTGAAAGCTGAAGCGCCGTGATAAACCCGATATGAATGAGCTAAAAAAAGGGAGTTATACCCTATTTGCTCTCAGGCTGAACAACCCTTACATTTCGGATGACGCATTCTTTTCCTTCCAGCTTCGAGCTTCCAGCTAAACCCTAATCTCCCTAAACAACTAAACGATTACCCCCCTAAACCTTAAACTTTTAAAGGCTAAACTTTAAACTCCTAAACCCTAAACTTTAAACTTTAAACTTTAAACTCCCTCAACATTCCACTTTAACTCCCTGTCGCCCAAACAATAAACAACGGTTTTAAAACTTTTATCAAAAAAAAAGCTTGTTTTTTAAATTATTGTTTTACTTTTGCATCTGATAAATTTATATCGTATTGATGAACTATCTATTTACAGCCATTTACCTTATTATTATTATTCTTTTTGTGACCCCAAGAAGAAGTGAGAATGGTGTGTAAATAATTTTAATAATATTTGAAAGCCCTCTCACTTCAGCAAGTGAGAGGGCTTTTTTTTTGTTTATACCCTTTTGTAAAAACTATGATACCACTTAGAAGTAATACCACCACACAGGGAAGACTCAACGCGGGCGCCCGCAGCTTATGGCGTGCCGTGGGCATGCAAAACAACCAGATGGGAAAACCCCTGGTGGCCATCGCCAACTCCTTCACCCAGTTTGTACCCGGACATGCGCACCTGCATCCCATCGGGCAGAGGGTAAAGAAATGGATTGAGGAGCAGGGTTGCTTCGCGGCCGAATTCAACACCATAGCGGTGGACGATGGTATCGCCATGGGACACGATGGCATGTTGTACTCCCTGCCTTCTCGCGATCTGATCTCCGACAGCATAGAGTATATGGTCAACGCACACCGTGCCGACGCCCTGGTATGCATCAGCAACTGCGACAAGATCACCCCGGGCATGCTGATGGCTGCCATGCGCCTGAACATACCCACCATCTTCGTATCGGGAGGTCCTATGGAAGCCGGTCGCACGGGCGACAAGAAGCTCGACCTGGTAGATGCCATGGTGATGTCGGCCGATGACTCGGTGAGCGAGCAGGAACTCAACGAGGTGGAAGAGAATGCCTGTCCTACCTGTGGCTCGTGCTCGGGTATGTTTACGGCCAACTCCATGAACTGTCTCAATGAGGCACTGGGACTGGCACTGCCGGGCAATGGCACCGTAGTGGCTACCCATAAAAACCGTTTCAACCTCTTTGAAGAAGCTTCCTCACTGATCGTGCAGATGGCCTATCGCTACTACCGCGACGGCGATGTTTCGGTGCTGCCCCGTGCCATCGCTACCCGGGCTGCTTTTATGAACGCCATGACCCTCGATATCGCCATGGGAGGATCCACCAATACGGTGCTTCACCTGCTGGCCATTGCCCGCGAGGCCGGAGTAGACTTCAGCATGCAGGACATCGATGCATTGTCGCGCAAGACGCCCGTGCTGTGCAAGGTGGCTCCCAGCAGCGACTACCACGTAGAGGATGTGAACCGCGCCGGTGGCGTGCTGGGCATACTGGCCGAGCTCAATAAGGGTGGACACCTCGATGCTACCGTAGGCAGGGTGGATTATCCAAGCCTGGCTGAGGCACTGAAAGATTTTGACCTGACCCAAACTACCGCGCTGGACAAGGCGCATGAGCTATACAAAAGCGCTCCCGGTGGCGTGAAAAACCTCACCATGGGATCGCAACTCTCGGTGTACAAGTCCCTTGACCTGGATCGCCGTGAGGGATGCATCCGCTCTGTCGAACATGCCTTCTCTGCCGATGGCGGACTGGGGGTTCTGTATGGCAATATAGCCGCCAAGGGCTGCATCGTGAAGACTGCCGGGGTAGATCCCTCCATCTGGCATTTCGAAGGAACAGCCCGGGTGTTTGAATCGCAGGAAGCCGCCGTAAAAGCCATCCTGCTCAAGGACATCAAGGAGGGCGATGTGGTGCTGATCAAATACGAAGGACCCAAGGGTGGTCCGGGCATGCAGGAGATGCTCTACCCCACCTCATATCTTAAATCCAGGGGCCTGGGCGACAAATGCGCACTGATCACCGATGGCCGCTTCTCGGGGGGCACCTCGGGTCTGTCGATCGGACATGCATCGCCCGAAGCCGCTGCCGGCGGACAGATCGCCCTGGTGCGCGACGGCGATAAAATCATCATCGACATCCCCTCCCGCAGCATCAACGTGATGGTATCGGACGAGGAACTGCAACAAAGACACCAGCAGGAACTCGCCCGTGACAAGGAAGCCTACAAACCCCTTCCCCGCCTCCGCCAGGTCTCGCAAGCGCTAAAGGTTTACGCCTCGCTGGTATCGTCGGCAGATGAAGGAGCGGTGAGAGTCTTGAGAGAAGACTAGAAACGAAAATCTAATATCTAAAAACGAAAAACGAATAGAAGAATAGAGTGAAAAGTAAGAACGCTGATAACGCTGATTTACGCTAATAATAAAACGAATAAACATCTCAACAATCCAGCAATCCAACAATTAAACCTTAAACTCTAAACGATTAAACAACTCAACGATTAAACAATTAAATAAAAACCGCAACATACACTAAAAACCGCACAAAATGGAGACACAAACCTTTGAACCCATAACTACAGGAAAAGCGCAGGCCGTAAACATGTCCGGAGCCGCAGCATTGATGGAATGTTTATTACACGAAGGCGTTGAACTGATGTTTGGTTACCCCGGGGGTGCCATCATGCCTGTTTACGATGCCCTTTACTCCTACTCCGACCGGCTGAAGCATGTGCTGGTACGGCATGAACAGGGTGCCATACATGCGGCACAGGGTTTTGCCCGCGTTACGGGGAAAGTAGGCGTATGCCTGGTAACCTCAGGACCTGCTGCCACCAATGTGGTGACGGGTATCGCCGATGCGATGATCGACTCCACCCCTGTGGTGATCATCACCGGTCAGGTGGGTTCTTCCCTACTGGGCACCGATGCCTTCCAGGAAACAGATGTGATAGGCATTACCCAGCCGGTCACCAAATGGAACTACCAGGTGACACGGGCGGAAGAGATCCCCTGGGCGATGGCGCGTGCTTTCTATATCGCCCGCAGTGGCCGTCCGGGCCCGGTGCTGATCGACATCACCAAAGACGCTCAGTTTGCCAAATTCGACTTTCTCTACCAGTCGATGACCTCCATCAGAAGCTATACCCCACTGCCCATACCGGAGCTTACCAGGATCGAAGAGGCCAGCCATCTGATCAATATGGCCCAAAAGCCCCTGGCACTCATCGGACAGGGCGTGGTGCTGGCAGGTGCCGAGCAGGAATTGCTGGAGTTTCTTGACAAGACAGG
>JBEPXC010000180.1:0-7570 GCA_041642035.1 Sphingobacteriia bacterium | reverse complement strand
TAAAATTTGCCGTTAATCTCGATAACCTCGGAGAGAGAATTACCGTTGGCAAGATTTTTATCATTGCCTCAAATCTTGCCACTGCGGAAGAAGAGAGATTTAAAACCATCGAAGTCTCCACCTATCCCCAAACTTCGCGAACCGTTGAACTTTCTGTACCCAATACCCTTGAGCCGGGGAAATACTCTATTGCTGCCATCCTTGATTATGCCGGAAGCACTTCGCTCAAGGGTGCTCAAATTACCATTGATGTTGACTAGTATTTTTCCCTGCAACGGAATTCGTTTTTTTCTGATAATGGCTGTTTCGGGGATTTTGCTTCCTGAACTGCATGCTCAATCGCTGGATTTTAAAATCTATTACCCCGGCACCAACATTCTCAAGGAAGAATATGAAGGATATCTAAGGGGAGATGATACCATAAAGCATGGCAAATATGAATACTACCTGTCAGATGGGAGTATAAGACAAAGAGGCCTATTTGTAGAGGGTCAGGCCCAAAAGGTATGGGATATATTTTATCAAAAAGGAGCCTTACACCAGCAGATAAGTTTTGTAAACGGAGTCAGGGAGGGTTCTTATAAATCTTATTATCTGCATGGAGCCATACATCAGGATGGATGGTATGAGAATGGTCTTTTGCATGGTCTATTTACCGTTTATCAGGAGCATGGACCCCCTGAAAGTATTACCACCTATGTCGAAGGGGTTGCGCATGGCATGATGAAAATGTTTTTTGATGACGGGAATCCTTCTCATAACATGGAAATGAGCAATGGGGTGGAGCATGGACGTTGGATTCAGTATTATCAGACAGGGGGTATCAATTACGATGGATATAAGCATCAAGGACAATTTCATGATACCCTAAAAGTATATTACAAGGAAGGTGAGCTGCAACGATTAAGTGTTTACGATAAAGGTTTGCTGAATGGCCGTTTTATTGCTTTTTACAGAAGCGGACAAATTATGTTTGAGGCTTTTTATACGAAGGGGGAGAAGCAAGGCTTGTACAAGGAATATTATCCCGATAACAGCCTCAGCACTCTGGGTCAATATAAGGATGGATTAAAAACAGGGGTCTGGACCTCCTTCCATCCTAATGGTGAATTATATACCAGGGGAGAATTCGAAAAAGATGCTTTTGAGGGTATGTGGCATGTATACTACATTAGCGGCAGGCTGAAACAAAGAGGACATTATCGTCGGGGACTTGCCATCGGTGCCTGGGATTTCTTTTTCGAAAACGGGCAGCTTTCCAAAAAGGGGCGTTTTATTAATGATCTCGAGCAGGGCGCATGGCTGTTTTGGGATGAACAACAGCCCAAACTACCTGCTAAGGTGGGTTGGTATATTAATGGAGTCCCCTCCGGACCGTCTCGGAATTTTTGAACGCTTTGCTCGTTTGTATCCTTTTTATATTACTGGGGCAACATATTTTTAATAAAACATAAGCTTGCATAACAAAAGTTATCTTATTTTTATCTATATTTACACCCTGTAAAGAGCGTGTTTATATTTGTTTTTTGTTTTTTGTTCAAAACTTTAATGAGTAAATGCTCAAAGGAACGTTGTTAAAAAGGGTTTGGTTTTTATGCAGGAGAATTTATCATATATGGTGAAATAAAACTTTATGCAATTGATGTATATGGGAATGAAGGCGTTATCGGGAATAAGGTTTATGGTTAAACTTAAATTATACTTTATATAGATGAAAGGACGTGCACAAAAAATACGACTGGGCATTTTTATCATGATTAGTTCATTGCTCCTATTGATGTTGGTAGGTTTTTTTACCGCCCGGCGATTGTTTGAGAAAACCGATGTGTATTATGTGGCTTACAGGGATGTATCAGTAAGTGGGCTGGAAGTGGGTAGCCCTGTCAAATACTTAGGCATCAATGTAGGAAGCATATCCGATATCATTATCGATCCCGAAGATGTAAACCAGGTTATTGTGAGATTATCCCTAAAAGCAGGTACGCCGGTTAAGGTAGATGCCGCAGCCGATATTGTGGCTATGGGTATTACGGGGCTCAAAACCATTGAAATACGGGGGGGGAGCAATGAAGCCCCTTTTTTAAAAGAAGAGCAATTTATCCGTCAGGGCACCTCCCTGGTGGAAGATATCAGTGGGCAGGCAGAGGCCATTGCTTTTAAACTGGAAGAGGTGCTCAATAATCTGGTCGATTTTACCCGTCCGGAGAATCTTCAAAAAATATATACTGCCGTAGATGAGATTTCTGCCTTTTCGGATAATGCCAGCAAAACCTTTAATCTCATCACCAATGTGGTGGCAGAGAACCGGGAAGAACTCCGTCAATCTATTGCCAGTGCCAATGCCATGACCGGGAGGCTGGATTCAACCTCTGTGCAGTTGCTTGCCGCCGGTGAGCAATTCAACTACTTTATGCAAAGCGACACCCTGGGTGAAATCCTGGGTAACTTCCGGGATATCTCTGTGACATTGCGCGAATCAAACCTGAGTGAACTGATTGAGAATCTGGCCTTAACAGCGGCACAAACCCGGCAACTGCTCGTAAAACTCGATGGTGATATCGAACGCGGAAGTAAAGATCTTGGAGAGACCATGTTGCTGCTGCAGTATTCACTAGAGAATCTCGAGGATGTATCACGTAAAATCAATACCGATCCTTCTATTCTAATCCGTGGTCAAAGAGCCAAAGATATTCCCGACAGACGATTACAGTAGTATTATGGTAAAGAGCAGGATCCTGATGGTTTGCCCGAATGGCTGAAACAAAAAATAAAGTTATATACCTATGAAGAAGATTTTACCTATCGCCCTTGCTGCTTTATTGCTCCTTGGTGCTTGTAGAAGCAGCAAGCCAGTGGCTGCGCGATTTTACATGCTTGAATATCCTGCAAAGCAGGAAATGGCATCCGACACGCTGCTTCCATTGCCCTATTCTGTGGAGATTATGGATATCGATTTAAATCCTGCCTTTTCAACCCACCAAATTGCCTTACGCGAAGATGCTCATGAGGTAAAGTATTTTGTGAATCACCAATGGGCATCACGGCCGCAAAAAAGTTTGGAAAGATTTGTGGTAAATTATTTTAACGATCATGGCCTTTTCGAAAATGTGCAGCGAAGCTTCTGGAATGTTCAGCCCGACTTCAGGCTATACATTACCATTTACAATCTGGAGGTGGTGAGAGACAGGAAAGATTTTTCTGCTCATCTTCATCTGGAAATGTGGCTGGAGTCTGCCCAGGGAGAGGTCATACACCGACACCTTGCTGATCAGACCCGTATGCTGGAAAAACGCAGCCTGAATCTTTTTGCCCAGGCTATCAACAATATGTTTTATGAAGAACTGAATTATTTTGCCACTAAACTACATTTTGCACTCACCCCTGCCAAATAAATACCATTACCTATAGCGATAACTATGAGCAAGAAATCTGTCGGAAGAAAAGCTACAAAGGATCAAGCCCGGTTTTATCGGTTTGAAAATAATACGCTTTATCCGATCCAAAAGCTCGTGCTGTTAAGGGTGCCTCCTTTTATGCGGATGGTGTGGAAAGATCTGAAGCCCCTGAAGGATTCCTCACTCATCATCAATCTGGATAAGCTGGAGGATATCGACAGCACCGGGGTTACCTCTCTGTACTTTTTGCAGAAGAAGCTCAAACAACAGGGAGTAGATGCCCGATTTGAAGGGGGAAGCGAAGGGATTTCCCAAAAGATGGAGCTTTTCAGACCCGATAATTATGAGGTTGCAGAGCCTTTGCAAAAAAAAGGTTTTCTGGAAAATATTGGTGAAGGGGTGCTTGATTTTTTTGGCGTGTATGTGTACGAGTTTATTCTTCTGGCTGCCAATGTGTTTTATTTTTCTGTTGCCGATTTTTTCAGACCACAATTCCGTCGAAAAGGATCAACCATACATCAGGCAACGCTTATCGGTGCCAATGCGGTATTGATAGTGTCGTTCATGTCCTTTATCATTGGACTGGTGCTGGCTCTTCAGACGGCACAACAGCTTAAGTTGTTTGGCGCAAATGTTTATATCGTCGACCTTACGGTAGTTGCCATGATGAGCCAAATGGGGCCCCTGATAACCGCTATTCTGGTGGCAGGCAGAAGTGGCTCATCCATAGCCGCTGAAATAGCGACCATGAAAGTAACTTCTGAACTGGATGCCCTGCAAACCATGGGCTTAAACCCTATACGTTTTGTGGTGGTGCCTAAGCTTTATGCCAGTCTGCTCACGATGCCATTTTTGATTATCCTGGCCAATGTATCCGGTATAATTGGCGGGGCGGTGTCTGCATATTTCTATCTGGATATTACCCCTGAAGTTTTTGTTAATCGCATGGATGGGGTGATGGAAAACAAAGACCTGCTAACGGGTTTTGTCAAGAGCCAGGTTTATGCCAGTGTAATAGTTCTTACGGGAAGCTTTTATGGCTTCAGGGTGGAACGGGGTGCTGAAGGGGTGGGCAAGGCAACAACGGTTGCTGTTGTGGTTGCCATTTCACTTGTTATTATTGCCGATAGCATCCTGGGTCTGCTGTTTTATTAATCCTACCCTGCAGAGAGGGTTTTGGCGAAAGCTGCCCGGCGAATCATTTAAACTGCTGATATTACTATGGCTAAAGATAAAGTTATTGAGGTAAAGAATCTTGGCGTCACCTTCGATGAAGACACCATACTAACGGATGTGTCGTTTGATGTTTTTCAGGGTGAGGTAACGGTAATATTGGGTTCCAGCGGTAGTGGGAAATCTACCGTTCTGCGCCACCTGCTAAGCTTGTATCCCATACAGCAGGGTAGTATTTCCATTCTGGGTAAGGATCTCGAGAGCATTACCGAAGATGAGCAATTGGCGTTGTATCTGCAAATGGGTGTATTTTATCAGAACGGTGCCTTACTTAATTCTATGACTGTTGGCGAAAATGTTGCTCTGCCTCTTAAACAGCATACCCGCCTTTCGGATGCCATTATTGAGGATGTGGTACGCATGAAACTGGGGCTGGTAAACCTGGTGCATGCTCAACATCTTTTTCCTTCTCAATTGAGCGGAGGGATGCTTAAACGTGCCGCCCTGGCCAGAGCCATAATCATGGATCCTCCCCTGGTGTTTCTCGATGAACCGGGAGCAGGTCTGGATCCCGTTTCACTGGCTTCCTTGGATAAGCTGATTCTGAACCTGAGAAAGCAATTGGGAATGACCATTGTGTTGGTTACCCATGAAGTATCCAGTATCCTGAGAATTGCCGACCGGATTGTTTTTCTGGAATCAGGAAAAGTGTACTACTCCGGACTGCTCAAGGATGCACTTGCTGAGGGTGGAGAATCGATAAAACGATTCTTTTCCGTTATTGAAGATGTGGAAAAACTAAACAAGCCCGACGCCGCCGGGTAAATGCCCGAAACACTATCCCTAATTTATGTAAACCGGGTTTTGTATAATTGTCACCATTACAAAAACAGTTGTACCCTATGGCTTGTTAACACCTGTTGGAGTGAGCCCGGCAATACAACCAGCTGTACACTAAAGATTATTCTATTCATTTATATTAAGATTTTTATGCTGATTAAAAAATACGATGCTAAGGAAAACCAACCCAATGCAATATATCTGATCGCCGATCTTTCTTTATTGGCTCAATTGCCTCTTTCGCAACAGGAGCAGGATTACATCCGTGGTGGCTATGATGCAAAGTCAAAACCTTCCTTCACCTTTAACCGATACTCCTATTTTGAGTACGTATACATCATGGAGGGAGGTAACAGCTATGCCGATATGGAGAAGCTAAGACGCGAGGGCGATAATGCCTGCTCCTTCTTTACAAAGGAGCAGCAAAATTCTGCCGTTTTATATGCCCCTGGCACAGAACCCGAAGCCGTGCTTGCCTTTACAGAAGGTCTGGCATTGGGATCATATTGCTTTACACATTATAAGGAGAAGGATGACGAAAAAGTCCGCTTTAGCACCCTGCATGTGGATAGTTCTGAAGTTTCTGCCTCACAGCTGGAGCGACTGAGCAATATCGTTAAGGCGGGTTTTGAAGTGCGCGATATGGTTAATGAGCCAGTAAACGTGCTGGATGCCAAAATATTTGCCCAAAAGATGGCTGATTCCTGCCGCAAAGCAGGAGCCGAAGTAAAAGTCTTTGGCAAGCAGGAAATTGAGGAGTTGGGGATGACGGCACTTCTTACGGTAAATAAAGGCAGTAAGACCGAACCTTCTTTCACGGTAATTGAATGGAAGCCTGCCGATGCCAAAAACCAACAGCCCATTGTCCTGGTAGGAAAAGGTCTCGTATTCGATACGGGAGGCATCAATCTGAAACCCGGAGCAGGATTGGATACTATGAAAAGCGATATGGCCGGAGGGGCAGCTGTTTTTGGTACCCTCTATGCCCTGGCTATGAATAAGGTTGCTGTACATGTTATCGGCCTGATTCCCGCCACCGATAATCGCCTTGGTGAAAATGCCATGGTGCCGGGAGATATCA
This sequence comes from Sphingobacteriia bacterium, assembly GCA_041642035.1. Lineage (GTDB taxonomy): Bacteria > Bacteroidota > Bacteroidia > Bacteroidales > UBA7960 > SKVR01. The sequence goes on along the minus strand of JBEPXC010000180.1, from coordinate 1,081 downwards.
TCAGAATGGGCAACGGCAAATCGGTTGAGATTCTCAATACCGATGCTGAGGGTAGGCTGATTCTGGCCGACGCACTGATATACGCCAAAAGATTCAAGCCCGCACTGGTCATCGATGTGGCCACCCTTACCGGGGCTGCAGTGGTAGCCCTGGGTCGCTTTGGCATTGCGGGTATGCATCAGGATGCCCCAAAGGCTATGCAGAACTTGCTGGAGAGCGGCATGCGGGTGTATGAGCGTGTGGTTGAAATGCCCTTCTGGGAAGAATATGGCAAGGATATTGAATCAGACATTGCCGATATACGCAACATTGGCAAGGGAAAAGGGGCAGGAACCATTACCGCCGGCAAGTTTCTTGCCCACTTTATTGATTATCCCTGGATACATCTGGATATTGCTACCATGGCGTATATGGATGCCCGGGAGTCCTATCAGGGCAAAGGTGCCACCGCAGCCGGGCTAAGATTGCTCTATGATTTTATAGAACGTAAAAGCAGATGAGGCACACTTGCTTTAGAATTTATAAGATAGCGTAAGTAGGCCCTGACGGTGCTATTTTTCTTTTCGCTCGTTTATGAATTATTGTAACTTTGCTCATCAAACATAACTCTCTTTTAAACAATGGAAAACGAAAACGATATTCAACAAGAGCCCATAAAACCCCTTCGCATTGGTATAACACACGGAGACGTTAACAGCGTCAGCTATGAGGTTATTCTCAAAAGCTTACAGGATTCGCGTATTCTTGAATTATTCACACCTGTGCTTTATGGCAGTTCCAAGGTAGCCTCCTACCATCGCAAGGCGCTAGACATGGCCGATGTTGCCTTTAACGTGATCCGTTCGGCCACCCAGGCAGTAGACCAAAAGATCAACCTGGTGAATGTGGTGACCCAGGAGATTAAAGTAGAACTGGGACAAAGCACCGATGTGGCCGGCAAAGCGGCCCTGTTTGCCCTGGAAGCAGCTACACTCGATCTGGCACAAGGGCATATAGACGCCCTGGTAACAGGCCCTATCAACAAGCAGAACATCCAGAGCAAAGATTTTAACTTCCCCGGGCATACCGAGTACCTTGCCGA
>JBEPXC010000179.1:0-7631 GCA_041642035.1 Sphingobacteriia bacterium | reverse complement strand
TGCATTAGAGATATGCACTATATCGGGTTTGATGTGGGTTTCAAGCCAGTGCACCATCTTTTCCAGCTCGTCTTTCTGATTGCCATCTTCACCCAGCAACATCGAAATAGTCATGTCTGCCAGTCCACTAGCCCGGGTTGAATTAGCCATGCGGGCAGCAAATCTAAGCATGGGACCTGAATTGAGAAAGCGGTTGAGCCATTCAGGAGCATGCCGGAAGAGAGAAAAATTCTGTTTAAGGTAAATGCTGATGGCCCCGTAAAACACGGGTATTTCATTGTTGTTGTTGTCATGCGAAAACAAGGGAAGATACATCGGCACTTTAATGGCATCATGTCCTTCAGCACGTATGGCATCAAAAAGCTTACTGTCGCGCAGACAATTGCCGCAGTAGAAGCTTCCTCCCGAACCGGGGATGATATGGATGATATTCATAGTATAAAAACTTTTCGCTTTATTTTCTGATACATTTTTTGTCCTTCATTAGCAGGCGTAATGACCTGTTTTTATCCTTCCAGCTTCCAGCTTCGATCTTCCAGCATATTAGCTTTTGCCTCCTCTTACCAATTGCCTATATCCCTTCAAGACAATAGATCACGCCATCCTGTCCGCCTATCACGATAAGGTTATTTGACACAGCGGGACTACCCTGCAAAGGGGTACCCAGCTCATAGGTCCACACCACATCTCCATTTTGCTGACTGAGCAACATAAGATCGCCACGCATATTAGCTACTAAAACATTTTGAGCATCCGACAAGGGTGATGCTTCTACCTGGCTCCCTGTGTTGCGTTGCCATACGACAATTCCGTTGGATTTATCAAGGCAATAAATTAACCTGTCACGGTTTCCCACGAAAATTCGATTGCGTGTAACAGAGGGAGAACCAATAAAGGGTAGTTTTCTAGTTTCTCTTTCGAAACTCCAAAGGGTTGTTTTAGATGTATAGTCGATAGAGGAAAACTTCCCGTCGTAATCACCTATAAAAGCAATATCGCCCTGCAGAGAAGCTGCTCCGGCAACATAGGTTGCCACCTCCATGGTAGATTTGGCTTTACCTGTACGAATATCAACCACGTGGAGCAAGCCATCGCATCCTCCGAAAATGGCATAATCATCCCATATAGCTACCGCAGCATTCAGGTAATTCATGGCTTCATACTTCCAGACGGACTTTCCTGAACGGGCATCAATGGCATGCAGGTAATAGTCGTAGGCACCTACCAGAATAAGCTCCTGCTGTCCGTTGCTCCACCAGTTGGCGGCGGCAGAGATTTGGTTGTCGGCCATGTACTCCCAAATTTTATTGCCTGTTTCCAGATTAATAGCATAGAACATCCCGCTTAGATCACCGATATATACCCTGTTGTTGCGAATGAGTGCCGGAGCTTCCACAGCATTCGAGGTTTTAAACTCCCACAATTTGTTCCCCTTAAGATCAAGGCAGTAAACCACATTATCGGTGCTACCCATTACAATACGGTTCCCCTGGATTACAGGCGTTGATTTTATGGCGTCGCCGGTATTGAAAGACCATGCCAGTTGAACATCGGTGGGTATGGTAGCACGGGTAATACCGGGCAAATGCTGTCCACCACGGTACTCAGGCCAGCTTGCCTGAAGCGCTCCAACAACAACCACCAACAAGAAGGCAAGGCTTATTTTCAGTAAATAATTCATATTCTTTCGCTTTAATTTAAAAAACTATTTTACTCCTTCAACCTGCACAAGGCTCCTGTAGGGCAAGCATCCGCTACCTGCAAAGCTGTCTTCTCCAGCGCAACACTCAAATCCTGACTGAAAGGCACTCCTATCTCTACATCAAATCCACGTCCGATAAAGGTAAATCCAAATTCTTCCTTGTATTTTGCTGTGATGCGTACACAAATTCCGCACTTGATACACTTTCCGGGTTCATAGACGATAACATCCTGATGAAAATACTTTTTAACCGGTTTTCGATCAGAATAGGCAAAGCGTTTTTTTGAAACATCATAGTCAAGGGAATAGTCGCGAAGTTTACAGGTATGGGGTTTGCGACAATCACAGTGCATGCACAAAGCTGCTTCTTTTTGTGCCTGCAGGGCAGCAAAACCATTCTGGGCTGGATCAATAGGACTCGAATTCTCTTTGCCGGACGCCTCTTTCAGATACTCGCCATATTCCTCTGGCATCAGCTTACCTAAGGTGGAATTAAACCTTCGCTCCTCCCCTTTTACTGGTTTACCAGCTAGGAGCTGTATAATGGCTTTTGCCACTTCCTTTCCCTGTGCCAGAGAACGTATGGCCAACTGCATGGAGCGGTTGGCATTGCCGATGGCAAAAACCTTTGGCAGATTGGTCAGATAGTTGGTTTTATCAACCAGCAATTGTTTGCCGTTGCTGGCGAGTCCCCAGCCATCCATGGCTTTGGAATAATCTCCGGTAGCCACTACTACTGTATCGTATTCATTTTGCATTGCGTGGAAGGCAGCAGCATCGATTTGTGTTTCCTGATGAAATTGCACTCCTGCGCTGCGGATATAATCAATTTCTCTGTCCAGGACAGATTTCTCCAGCACATCATCAGTCAATGTATATCTCAAAGCTCCTCCGGGTAAAGGATTGTTGTCAAAAACCACAGCCTGTATACCCTTAATTTGCAGGTAGAAGGCAGCAGCCAATCCGGCAGGTCCTGCGCCGATGATGGCGACCCTGTGACCGGTAGATGTTGTTTTTGGTATGGATGGATACTGTCTTGCCTGATCGGCTGTGAATCGCTTGAGCATGCAAATAGAAACTGGCTTATCAATAGGTTTCCTTTTACAGGCTCCCTGGCAGGGTGCTGGGCAAATACGCCCCAGTACTCCGGGCAGGGCAATATCCTTCAGTACAACTTCCAGGGCCTGCTGATACTGCCCGGAGGCAATCAGACGGTTCATCAGCGGTATATCCATAAAAGCAGGACAAGCAACCCGGCAGGGTGCTTCGCAGTCGCCAGCATGCTCTGACAGAAGCAGTTCCAGGGCAATCTTGCGGGCTTCACGAATTTCATCATCCAAGGTAATAACCTCCATCCCCTCGAAGACCCTGGCAGAACAAGAAGGCAAAAGTTTTCCGCTGCTCTTATCCTTCACCAGGCAGATCATACAGGAGGTAAAATGCTCTAGTTCACCATCATGACACATCGTGGGAATTTCAAGTCCGGCCAGCAATGCAGCATCCAGAAGAGTAGCGCCTTCTTTTACTTCAATGGGAATATCGTTTATCTTCAGTTTAATCATAACGATGATGTGTTGTTAGCCTACCCTAATGGCATCCACCGGGCAAGCCTGCCGGCAGATATCGCATTTGGTGCAAAGGACAGTATCTATTTCATGCTTTTTGTGTGGATTGAAAGCAATGGCATCCACCGGACATTGCTGTGCGCAAATGGTACATCCAATGCAATTGTCGTCAACGCTATAGCTCACCAAAGCCTTGCACTTACCCGTGGGGCAATGACCGTTGATGTGCGCCTGGTATTCATCATGAAAGAATCGTAAGGTTGACAAGATTGGATTTGGAGCTGTTTTCCCCAGTCCGCAAAGGCTGCCTTTTTGGGTCCATTGGGCCAGCGTTTCCAGTTCTTCCAGGTCGGCCTGCTTTGCCTTCCCTTCGCAAATCTTATTCATGATATCGAGCATACGCCGTGTGCCCGTTCGGCAAAACGTGCATTTACCACAGGATTCTTTTTGTGTGAAAGACAGAAAATACCGGGCAATATCAACCATGCAGTCGGTCTCATCGAGCACCACCAGCCCGCCGGAGCCCATCATGGCACCTATTTCCTGAAGCGACTCAAAGTCGATGGGCTTATCAGCCAGAAAGTGAGGAATACATCCCCCTGAAGGGCCTCCAATCTGTACTGCCTTGAGCTTTTTACCATGCTGCACACCTCCCCCGATGTCATCAACGATCCGACGAAGAGATATGCCCATAGGTACTTCTATCAATCCACCCCGGTTGATTTTTCCGGCAAGGGCAAAGACTTTGGTACCTTTACTCTGCAGGGTACCTATAGAAGCAAAACTATCGCTTCCATGATCGATGATCCAGGGCACCTGAGCCAAGGTCTCGGTATTGTTGATTAATGTGGGCAATCCCCACAAACCTTTTTCAGCCGGGAAGGGTGGCCGTAAGACGGGAAAACCCCGTTTGCCCTCAATAGATGCTATCAAAGCGGTTTCTTCGCCACAGACAAAGGCCCCGGCACCTTCTTTGATCCGGATTTCAAAATCAAATCCTGACCCCAGAATGTTTTTACCCACATAGCCTTTTTCAGTGCAAATCTTCAATGCTTCTTTAATCCTTAATACCGCCAGGGGATACTCAGCCCTGATATAAAAATACCCGGTTGAAGCACCAACCGCAAATGCAGCAATGAGCATACCTTCTATGATGCGCATGGGATACGATTCAAGCAACATGCGATCCATAAATGCACCCGGATCTCCCTCATCGCCATTGCAAATAACATACTTTTCCTTTGATTGCTGATTTGCAACCATCTGCCATTTTTTCCCTGTAGGAAAACCGGCACCTCCCCGCCCCCTGATACCACTGTTTATCATCTGATCAATAATCTCCTGCGGAGGTAGTTTCAGTGATTTTCCCAATCCGTTAAAGCCTCCTCTAGACAGATACTCCTCCAGATCAGAAGGATTTATTATCCCCCGGTGTTCTGTGGCAATGGGGATCTGATCGCCCAGAAAGGAAGCTACATGTTTTTCGCGAATATCGATGGTGTATTTCTCTATCCCATCCCAACGCCCATCATGCTGTATGTTTTCCACCAGTTTTGCCAGGCTGCTTGTCAATCTTTTGTATAAGCCTCTGGGCTTAAAATGCTTTTCGACAATTTGCTTTACATCTTCGGGCTTCACCTTTGCATACAACCGGGGCTCTTTTTGATGTTCTACCACTTCAAGAAGGGGGACCTGGTGACACATACCTACGCATCCTACGTGTTTTATCTTCAGATTCAGTGAATCTTTCCTAACAGTTTCTTCCAGGGCTTGTTGTATTTCCTCACTCCCGCTGGCTACGCAACACGATCCCATTCCAATGCGGATTTCTCCCTGCGAAATATCCTTACCGCCCACCACAACACGCTCTTCTTTATCATTTTTCTGTCGGTAAAGAAAATCATCCAGTATGCCACTGGAAGTGCCAGGAGTGACATGACCGTAGGTAACATTATCGATTTGGACTGCCGGAGCAAGAGAACAACACCCCAGACAACTGACTTTTTCAAGGGTAAATACCTTTTCAGCATCTGTATCCTGATTTTCATCAAGATTCAGGGTACGTTTAAGGGAATCAAAAACCAGATCAGCACCCTTAACATGGCATGCAGTGCCTATGCAAACTTTCACCAGGTGTTTTCCGGCAGGTTTAAAACGAAACTGGGCATAAAAACTGGATACCCCAATTATTTCGGCCGCAGTGATATCCGTAAGTTGGCATACCACCTCCAGGGCTTCCTGGGGTAAATAGTTGAAGTGCTTCTGTATGGATTGCAGAATGGGAATTACCGCCTCTTTGCCAGTACCCTTTTCATTAATGAGATCTCGGATGGTATATTCCATTCTGCTTTTTCTAGTTTGTTGCGATACAATACATGTGCTCATTACCACGGATATAAATCCTGCCATTGGCAAATACGGGAGTTGAATAAACTCTTTCACCCAATTCAGGCGAGGCAATCAACTCAGGTTCTTTTCCGGGTTTAAAAATATAGGCTTTCCCCGATAAATCAAATACATAAAGTTTTCCATCGGCAATTACCGGGGAAGAATAAATGGCATCATTTGCATCAAACTCCCAATTAAATTCACCTGTACCCGTTTCAAAGGATGCCACTACCGCGAAGGTTGTGGCAATGTATAAATAACCATCATGATAGGTAGGACTTGACACCTCGGGTAAATAGTAGCGGTCCTCCCAAACAGTTTCTCCCGTGGTAGGGTTTACGGCGATCATGGTGGCATATTCATTGGCAGCATACACCAGTCCCCCACCGTAAGCGGGAGAAACGCCCACTTCACCCGACATACATTCAACGTTCCAGAGCTCACGTCCCGTTTTTACATCATATCCCGAGAAGTCGGGATTTCCCAAAACAACAAGCTGGTACTCTCCATTTACATTGGCCAGCATGGGCGATGCCCAGGATACATCACTGGTGCGTGCCGTTTCCCAAACTACATCACCCGTAGCAGAATTCAACGCCATGACCTTACTGTCTGCCTGTGTATCGTATTGTACAAATACTTTTTCATCCCAGGTAATCAGGGATGAGGAATGTCCATAATGATTTTGGGGTACACCCAGGTTTTTAGCCCATACACGATTGCCATCCATGTCGAAGGCTATCATATCGCCCGTTCCAAATAGAGCAAACACCCTGTTGCCATCGGTGGTGAGAGAGGGGGCAGCCAGACCTGTATCCTCGGTAGTTTTCGGTGGCGTGGCAGGTGAGCCGGGAATGTTGTTAACCTCCCGTTCCCAGATAATCTTTCCAGTTTGCCCATTGATGCAATAAACGACTCTCTTATTGTTGTCGGCCCCTGAGAAAAAAAGCCTGTCTCCCCATAAAATGGGAGAATTATAACCATGAACAGGGATCTTTACTTTCCATAGGATATTTTTGCCTGTACTGCCATCCCAGTCGATGGGGATATTGCTACGGGTGCTCACGGCATTACCCCATGGCCCGCGAAAAGAATTGTAATTCTGATTAACCAGTGAGCTTGTTAAGTCAACCTGCAATGCTACGGGTTGCAAATCTTCCTCCGGGGTTTCGGGAGTTTCAGGAATTGCCACTTCCTCTGTAACCTCAATAATGCTATCCACCTTATTTTCTTGTTGCACCTCCTCAGTTATGATATTGCTTTCCTGAGGTGTTATTTTCACCCTTTCAATACCATCTTCGGGCTGTTGAGCATTAATACTTAACTTTACGGCATCGTACTGTGAGATGTGCTCGGCCGACAAAAAGGCTGACAATCCGGCAAGCAGAAAAATAACAATCCCTGCTGCTCCTATCCACCTTTGAGACCTGAGGCGGTTTTTTCTTTCACTGATTTTCTTCGTATCAGGCGGGGAGATGGAAAATTGTAATTTGCTATAGCTGCGCAGGGCGATTACCAGCACTATTCCCCCGAGCAATAGCAGCCAGGCACCTGTTTTTATTTGCCACAAGCTTCCGAAATAAGCTTTACGTGCTAAAAGGTCAAGTTGACGGATTTCATGAATCAGTCCCTGATTGGCAGGATCAGCAGAGAGTCGTTCTACCAATAATTCCAGCGAGCGGCTTTCCAAAGGCTGGCTCCCACGAATCTGCATATAGTTGAGCAGCATGAGCAGGCTCGCCAATCCGGTAAAGATTGCGGCAACCAGGATGATGCGTTTGATACGTTTTATTTTATCCGTTTGATTCATATTGTTAACAATGCGTTTTTACTATCATAAGGGCTAAAAAGATTAATCTACACCCCGGTATTTTCTATTTGTTGGTGATAGGGATGATCGGGTTTGCCCACCGGACAATATTTCATACAACGACCACAACTAAAACAGTTGCCCCGGTTAACCTCATAGGTATCGC
>JBEPXC010000178.1:0-7709 GCA_041642035.1 Sphingobacteriia bacterium | reverse complement strand
CATGTATGGTCGAATTGACAGGACTTTAAGTAGTTTTAACCAGACAAAAGTGTAGTGATTACTAAAAAAGCGGTAGATACTTATTCATCTTCCGCTTTTTTTTCCTCCAGTCGGCTTTGAATAATGCTCAAAGAGCTGAGCACATCATCCATAAGGCTGATCATTTGCTCTTCTTCGAGCATATAACATTCAAAGGCTTCTTCAAACTGCTCAACAGTAATTCCATGCTTTTCAAAAATACCCGCATAGAAATATCCCACAGAATCCTTGGATGAAGTTTGCGATTGATGCAGAGAAAGCTGTGACTCAAGTAGGAAAACATCGGTCAATACCAAGGTCATGGCTCTTTGATCCAGGTGTTGTTGACAGGGAGTATCGGAAGCAAACCAACCGCAACCAGTAAAGGCGATCAGCAAGCCGATGAGATATAATTTTTTAAATTTTAAATACATAACCGAATATTTTTTCAATAACCCTTTAACTCCTTTATGGTTGCCATAGGATCAGCGGAGCCAAAGACAGCACTGCCTGCAACCAACACATCGACACCACTTTCGATTAGTGAAGCAGCATTGGATTTATCTACCCCACCATCTACTTCAATAAGCGCCTTACTGTTCTTTTGAATCAGCATATCTTTTAGTCGCGCGATTCTGTGTAAAGAATTGCTGATAAATTTTTGCCCGCCGAATCCGGGATTTACTGACATAATCAGCACCAGATCTACATCAGACACAATATCTGTAAGCAATTCAACCGGGTTATGTGGGTTGATTACTACTCCTGCCTTCATACCTGCGCTCTTAATGGCCTGAATGGTGCTATGCAGATGCACACAGGTTTCGTAGTGAACGGTTAAATTATCGGCACCTGCTTTTTTAAAGTCATTGATATAAACCTCAGGATTGGAAATCATCAAATGAACGTCCAAAGGTTTTTGTGCCACCGATTTGATTTGTGAGATGATGGAAAAGCCAAAGGAAATGTTGGGCACAAAATGCCCGTCCATAACATCTACATGAAACCAGTCTGCTTCGCTTTGATTTACCATTTCTATCTCATCGGCCAGTCTAAGGAAGTTGGCAGCCAGAAGAGAGGGAGCTATTAAATGTGCCATGAAAACAAGTTGTTTAATGAAATGAAGTTCAAAATTAGCAAGATTTTCAAGAACTAAATCCTTTAAAAGCCTAAGGGGGAAAATAAAACCCGCCACGATGGTTAATCCTGGCGGGTCTTTTTAGTATAAGTAGCAAAAACAAAATTATTTGCGTTCGCTATCGCTTCTTCTATCGTTGGAAACGGGTTTGTCTCTGGGAAGTAAAACCTTGCGGGAGAGTTTGAATTTCCCTGTTTTCTTATCCACATCAAGTAGTTTAACCTCAATGGAATCACCTACTTTTATGTTGCTTTCCTCGATGGTTTCGAGTCTTTTCCACTCTATTTCAGAGATGTGCAACAGACCTTCTTTACCCGGAAGAATTTCAACAAACAATCCAAAAGGTACAACACTTTTTACCGTACCCTGGTATACTTCGCCTATATCGGGGATGGCAGTGATGCCTTTGATTCTGTTGATTACAAAATCAATAGATTCTTTGTTTTCGGAAACGATGTCGATAACGCCGTAATCGCCAACTTCTTCAATGACGATGGTGGTACCACTTTCTTTCTGCATTTCCTGGATAACTTTTCCACCGGGTCCGATGATGGCACCGATAAATTCTTTAGGAACAGTCATTTTTACAATACGTGGCACATGAGGTTTGTAATCTTCACGTGGAGCTGTGAGTGCTTCTTCCATTTTGGATAGAATGTGCAGTCTACCCACTCTTGCCTGTTCAAGGGCGTTTGCAAGCAATTCATGACTCAAACCGTCAATTTTGATGTCCATCTGACAGGCGGTAATACCTTCTCGGGTACCTGTAACTTTAAAGTCCATATCACCCAGATGATCTTCGTCTCCCAGGATATCAGAAAGGATGGCATATTTGCCGGTTTGCTGATTGGCGATAAGTCCCATGGCGATACCCGATACAGGTCTTGTAATTTTTATCCCGGCATCCATAAGAGCAAGGGTTCCGGCACAAACGGTAGCCATAGAAGAAGAACCATTGGACTCGAGTACATCAGAAACAATGCGGATGGTGTATGGGTTGTCGGTACCGTTAGGCAATATTGGCTTAAGGGCTCTTAATGCCAGGTTTCCGTGTCCAATTTCTCTACGGCTGGTACCACGCAGAAATTTTGCTTCCCCAGTACAAAAAGGAGGGAAATTGTAATGAAGCATGAATTTGCTTTTTCCTTCCAGTACTGCTCCGTCAAGGATTTGCTCATCGAGTTTGGTACCCAGGGTAGCGGTGGTAAGTGATTGTGTTTCACCCCGGGTAAACAGAGCAGAACCGTGTGCCATGGGCAAATAATCCACTTCACACCAGATATCTCTGATCTCGTCGGGTTTGCGACCATCAAGACGGATTTGTTCGTTTACAACCATTTCACGAATCGCTTCTTTCTCAAGATCATGGAAGTAGCGTTTTGCAATAGGGGCTTTTTCGGCAAGGGATTCTTCATCAAATTTCTCAAAATATTCATCACGAATGGCACGCAGAGCATCGGAACGTTCATGCTTATTGGTGATGATTGACCGTGCTGTATCGTAAATTTTCTGATACAGTTCTGCGCGCATGTTTTCTTTTAATTCCTCATCTTCCTTTTCAGGTTCTACCGTTCTTTTTTCTTTGCTTTTTTCCACCATTGCAGCCAGTTCTATCTGCGCATTGCATTGTAATTTAATAGCTTCATGAGCAACTTTAATGGCCTGGATCATATCATTTTCTGAGACTTCCTTCATTTCGCCTTCAACCATAACGATGTTTTCGATGGTACCGGCAACCATCATTTCCATATCGGCATCTACCAAATCAGAAATGCTGGGGTTGATAAGGAACTCCCCACCAATGCGGGCAACTCTTACCTCAGAGATGGGGCCATTAAAGGGAATATCGGAAACCATAATGGCAGCAGAAGCAGCCATACCGGCTAATGAATCGGGCAATATATTTTTGTCGGCAGAGATTAATGATATCAAAACCTGTGTTTCGCACTTAAAGTTTTTGGGAAACATTGGTCTGAGAGCTCTGTCAACCAATCTGGAGATCAATATTTCGTATTCCGATGGACGCGCTTCTCTTTTGAAAAAACCACCGGGGAAACGTCCTGCGGCAGCATATTTTTCCTGATAATCTACCGATAGGGGGAAGAAATCCTGGTTTTCGGATGCCTCTTTCTTGGCAACTACCGTTGCCAGCAGCATGGTATTTCCCATGCGCAAGACTACCGAACCATCGGCTTGTTTGGCAAGTTTGCCGGTTTCCAGGCTAATGGTTTGACCATTGCCCATGTCTAATGTCTTCTGAATTCCTCTTTGAATGTTCGTCATAATTCTTCTTTTTTGGATTCTATTTTTCTAATACTAACAACACATCTCAGCTGTATTGTTTTACGGTTTTGTAGAAAAAAAACGTTTTAACACTTTTTCTCTACAAATATAAAAAAAGGCAATTAAATCATTAATTGCCTTTTTACTATTTGTTGAAATGATTATTTTCTCAAATTCAATTTTTTGATTATCTCGCGATACCTGTTTATTTCGGTATCTTTCAAATAATCCAATAATCTTCTTCGCTTACCTACCAGACTAATAAGGGCTCTTTGGGTACCTTTATCTTTCTTGTTCTTTTTCAAATGACCGGTCAGGTGGTTGATCCGGGTACTGAACAAAGCAATCTGGCTTTCAGGAGATCCTGTATCGGTTTCTGATTGGCCGTAAGTTTTAAAAATATCTTTCTTTATTTCCTGGTTGATGTACATGATATTGAATAAGTTTGATTGTCAACAACAATATTAAAGGTTTCTCTCTGTTTTTAGGCTTGCAAAGATACAATATAGTTTTTTACCTGCCAAAAAAATGTTGGGTTATTTTATCTCTCCGATTCCTGCTACAGCTTGTTCATACAACACTCTAATATGTGCCTGCCGGGAGTGATTCCCTTTCCACTACATTTTTGCCTGCCAGATTAATCATCTGAGCACTAAAAACAAAACCCTTGAAAATATCTTTTGCAAGGGTTTTAAATGTAGCGGGGACGAGAGTTGAACTCGTGACCTTCGGGTTATGAATCCGACGCTCTAACCACCTGAGCTACCCCGCCGTTTGTGGATTAAGTAAAGAACATTTTTCGCAACCGGCATTTATGCCCTGGTTTTGAGTGGTGCAAAAATAGTAAAGAATTTTAATATACAAGAAATAATTACAAACTTTTTTCCACCTTGCTTTTTTTCATCCATTTGGCCGATTGGCTAAGCATTAAGCCCGAAATTACGATGATGATTCCCAGTATTTTACTTAAATCAATGGTTTCACGAAGAATAAAATAGGAAAAAATAGCTGTGAAAACGGGTATGAGGTTAGTGAAAACCGATGCCCGGGCCACACCTATCTCGCGCAAGGCTATGGTATAAAAGATAAAAGCAAGGGTAGAGGCAAATACAGCAAGTTTCACCAGGGCCCATACAAGCTCGGCTGTTGGCTTAACCAGAACAAAAGAATCAAAATCGAAAATCAGAAATAAGGGTAGAAAAAACAAAGCTCCCAGAAGGTTTTGTGTTTTAATAATCGTTTGTGAGGAATATTTGAGGGTAAGCTTTTTTAAAAATACCATGTTAATCAGTGCTGATGCCACAGCAAAGAAAAGCAACATTACCCCTGCTGGAGAGGCACTAAAGCGAAACTCAAAATCAAGAATCATTACCACAACCCCCACAAAGGACACAAAAAAACCGCTAATGTTTAACAGGCTCAATCGCTCTTTAAAGGCAAGATACCCCAGCAAAGGACTGAAAACAGGGATGGTGGCTATAATGACAGCTGCAATGGTTGGGGTTACTAACATCAAGCCGAAACTCTCACCCAAAAAATAACAAAAGGGTGAGAAGAACGACAAGATGATAAACGAAACATAGTCTTCTCTTTTGATGGTTTCTTTCTTGCCTGCCACAGACAATATGGCATACAAAAAGACAGAAGATAAACTCAAACGTAAAAACATGGTGGCGATGGGATTATAATATTCATACACCACTTTCATCCATACATAAGAGATTCCCCAGAATACCACCGCCAGCACTGCTAACAAATAAATAATAAAGAGATTGTTTTTTTGCATGTGTTATTAGCTAAAATTTGGCAAACGTACTGTTTTTTTTCTTTCTCTGGGATTTTGCGGAAATAAAAATTCTGAGGACAACTTTTTAAGTGGTTGTCGGCCTGGAGGCGGCTTAAGTAAATCTAATCACTTAGATGGGTTTTCTATGAACAATTTGTTGATAAATATTTAACCAATACTTGTTAAGAACCCATAATAATCATCGGAAATTTTTGTAAATTGCAGCCTATCATTAAGTTCTTAACTGTATTACCTATGACGCCCTTACATAAATTCACCCTGGAGTATCCCATTAGTGTTACTCCCCGATTACTCTTTACCCTTATAAGTACCGCAGAGGGACTTGCGCGTTGGTTTGCTGATAAGGTTAGCGTTAAGGGGGATGAATTCATTTTTGAATGGGAAGGCAGCGAGCAATCGGCCCGGCTTATTGAAAGTAAAGAGCCCGAATATGTTAGGTTTGAATGGACTGATGATTTTCATAGTGGTTTTGTCCTTGAGATGCGCATAACTCATCAACCGGTATCGGGCGAAGCGGCCCTGGTGGTTTCTGATTTTTCAGAAGCTTTTGATATGGAATTTACCCAACGCTGGTGGACCTCACAGGTTGCCAGGCTGCAAAGACTCTTTAACAGCTGATACCATCCCTTATGACGAAGAAAGCTTCAAGGGGGTTGAAAAAAGCGTTTAAAATCCCTCTGAAGGGGAGTAGATTAAAGACTGGGAGCTTCCAGTTTAAACCAATCCATTACAAAATCAGAATAATCTTTTGGGGCTTTATAGTGCTTAAACTCGTTGGTTTTCGAAATGTACTGATAGTCTTTACTCCATTTATCATAATTTTTGTAAATGTCATCCAGGGCAGCCATAATAAATTGCAACTCTCCATCGGTCATGGTAGGGTGTAGTGATATTCTTATCCAACCGGGTTTTTCCGACAGATCTCCGGTGCTTATCTTGGAGGTAATACTTTGTGAATGTTCGTAGTCAACATTTAAAAGATAATGCCCATAAGTTCCTGCGCAGGCACATCCGCCTCTCGACTGTATTCCATAGCGGTCGTTGAGCAGCTTAACCACCAGGTTATAATGCATTTTTTCGAAATAAAAAGAAATGATTCCCAGCCTATCGTGCATGTTATCTGCCAAAATTTTCAGCCCTTTAATCTTATGCATCTCATCCAAAGCCATTTTCAGAAGCACATCTTCCCGGGAATGAATATTTTCAACACCCATCTGATCTTTCAGATTGATAGCCAGAGCGGTTTTTATGGCTTGCAGAAAACCAGGTGTTCCACCGTCTTCTCTAAGTTCAATATCATCAATATACTTGTATTCTCCCCAGGGGTTGGTCCAGTCTACGGTTCCTCCGCCGGGGTTATCAGGCACCTCACTCTTGTAAACCGAAGAGTCGAAAATGAGCACGCCCGGCGAACCCGGGCCGCCCAGAAATTTATGCGGAGAGAACATTACTGCATCGAGTTTTTCCATAGGATCGCCCGGATGCATATTGATCTCATCGTAGGGTGCGGAAGCGGCATAATCAATAAAACAAATCCCCCCGTTCTCATGCATGATGCGCGCCAGCTCATATATGGGAGTTCTAATGCCTGTAACATTGGAGCAGGCCGTAAAAGAACCGATCTTTAGTTTTCTGTCTTTGTGCTTTTCCAGTTCTTTTCGCAGTTCATCCAGGTCGATGAGCATATCATTGCCGGGCTTAATAACCACCACATCGGCAATGGTTTCAAACCAGGAGGTGTGGTTAGAATGGTGCTCCATGTGTGAGATAAAAACCACGGGCTTTTCCTTGTTTTGAATACATTTGCCAATGGCCAGTTTACCGCAGATACGTAAGCCCAAAATACGCTGAAACTTATTAATCACTGTGGTCATACCACTGCCTGCTGTGATGATAACATCTTTGGGCCCTGCATTTACATGCTCCTTAATTTTCTTGTGGGCATAATGATATGCATTGGTCATCAGGATGCCTGTTTCACTGGCTTCGGTATGGGTATTACCCACGAAGGGTCCAAATTTTTCAAGCATTGCCTGTTCTATTGGAGCATAAAGTCTCCCACTGGCGATCCAGTCGGCATATATCAACTTTTGAATTCCATAGGGCGACACAAAAGTTTGGTTGATTCCTATGATGTTTTTGCGAAACTTATCAAAATAGTTTTCAGTATGATCGATCATGAGTGACTTGATTTTGTGCAAAATTGCAAAGAATAAGTGAAATATTTTTACTTATATTCATCATATATATCATATTGTTTTGCGTTGTCTTTATTCAAGGACACTTAAGAAGCTGTATTTTGCCTTGCACATGCCATTTAACAAATAAATAGTACTTTTAGCTGATGTTTCCTGTAGGGTTACCATAGCCAAACAATGGTAGAATAACATTGTTGTATTCTTAGGAAATTGCACATGAAAAGGTACTGTAGGTACGATTATTGTATTACAAAAAATTTTATTT
>JBEPXC010000177.1:0-7712 GCA_041642035.1 Sphingobacteriia bacterium | reverse complement strand
TGGAAAGATTGATATCCTGTGGGGCATGATTGCGAGGCTTGAAATTTATAATAGCATCCTGGTTGGATGAAAAATCGTTGCTGCTGCCGGGATTAAGGGCATTGAGATAAAAATAACCGTTATAGGATCCACCCCATCCCCAATTAAAATGGAAACGACCACTTGCGTCCATTCCGTCGAGATTAAAAGCATGTCCGGCCTGGTTATTATTGGCATTGCCGGCATAGTATACTGCTCTTCCCTGCAGGAGTTCACCGGCTAAAATATCGGCCCATTCTTCCTCTTCATAGTCCTTGCGGGCAATCATTCTGGCCTCTTTGGAGTAGTCGAAATAGGATTTGATGGCGCCAGGTACATTATGCGAAAAAGCACCTGAGCCATCTCCGGTGTAATTCATTTCAACGGCGATGCCCAGATGGTATAAAATCAGGGCGCTATGCTCGTTGGCAGAGCTGGTTTGTGTCGAATCCCAGTTATAATAAGTATCACCAAAATTTGCTGTCAACGACCCATAGTTGGAAACGTAAGTTTTAGACCCTCTGCCTATGGTGGGATAGCCAAAAACGCTCATGTTCTGGGCCATTGCCACCGCTACACAACCGGCATAGGCTCTTCCTCCGGGACCGGCGGCATCTTCAGGACAGTAATCGTTCCAGCCTTTATTCTGATTCCATTTCACCTGGATTATAGGTTCAATGGCTGTTGCTTTTTCTGATTTGGTCATTTGTTGCCATCCTGTGTTCTTCTCCAACTGATTGGAGGCTACAATTTCCCTGATTTGCTCTTTGTAGGCATCGAACCAGAAATAAAAAGGTAAATGCTGAATCTCATCCGAAGAAAACCGACCTTCTTCAGAGTAGGCTAATACCGGCTCTACCTTTTCATCGGCCGACATCAACACCCACCCCTGGGGCTGGAGATTGACCACATAGGTATACACCGTTAGCGCATCCTCCGATACCTGGAATGGAGTAATTTTAGATTCGCCAGACGATTTTACGCCACCATGGGTGTTCATGAAATCAACCGCATATTTTTGTACCCGATCGCTGGCGATGGGCTGCGAAAAGGCGGTAAAAGAAATAAGCAGTAATACACTATACAGTAACGGAGTAACGAATTTTTTCATTCTTGGGTAAGTTTAATTGGGGTAGATAGATCTATATGCGTATGCTGTGATGCACCCGACTAGCTTTTGTCGAGGCAAAAATTTAGTAGTTTAACCAAATCTTGTTCGGCTTCAAAATCAATTTCGTTTTCATTTACAAATCCTTCAAGCTCCGCCCGGATATCTCTAAAGACTTTTTTAAATCCTCTAAAATTGGCGGTGACTAATTTTTTATCATCGTATAGATAAAAAGCGGTGGTTCTTTTATATTCCGTAGCAATTTGAGGTTCATACCCCTCGCTGGCTGATGTTTCAGGAGCAGATAGTTTAGCTCTGGCTTCAATAGAGGCAGTTTGGCTTTGCATACCATAGGCACCTACATTGGATTGACTACTGACTTTAACCAGGTCTTTTCGTAAGAGGTTAACTTCTTCATTGGCCACAAGGTACATAACGCCTCTTTTGGTATTGATGAAGTTATTTCCACCAATGGTTACATAATCCACATCGGTAAGCACGAGACTCTGAGCAACCTGCATCATATATTCTTCCGTTACGACCACTCCGCGGCGCAAATCAGCGCGATCAATAAAATGAATATCGTTGGAGAGCACATTGTAATTCAGTAAGGCGGAAGTTTTCTCATTATCGGTAAAATGTACCGTTCCGGGTAAAAACTCAGGATACAAATATTGAAATCCCATAGAAAGTACCTTATTCAGCGTATCGCCAAAACTCACATGTGCTCTTTGCTGATTTTGAGCACTTACTGTCATCATACCCAGCAGTAGTAAGGTGAAACAGAAAAGTTTTTTCATATTCTCTATCCTTTCATTATTATTTGTGATGTGTACTTAAATTACCAATAAGGCTATAAAATTACAAAATTTCCTCATATACACCTAGTTTCCCTTGAAGAAATACCCGGATTAACAAATCACTTTATCCCCTCAAGTTTCAAGCTTAGTAAACCGGTATTTTGAATGCCTCGCCGCTAAGGTCCATCCAGGTTAATGCATAAAGAATGGTTGGGTGGATCTGAAGCCATCCGTTGGAGTTTTACTATTTGCAGAACAACTACGTTAACGTGTCATGATTTAAAATATATGAAGGATAAAGTGGAGAAAAAAACAAATAAATCCTGATTTAAAATGATAAAGAATAAGTTATCCGCCTTGTATCTATTTGTTAAATTACGATTTCCAGGGTCTGAATCACTGATTATTTATAATCTGTGCCACGCATGTGCGTAAATTTCCTTATTCTCTTTTATATAGTTTTTTATGTTTCTTATCGATCTTTATTGGCGGTTAATGCAACTTTTATATTTTTAATGCAAGAATAATGCATTTGTGATTTGATTATTCTCTAAGAATACAAACATCAAAGTTAAAATACTATTAAATTTAAAAGATTTTTTCATACATTTACAACTTCTAATTGCCTGATTAGGGTAATTGGAAAACAAAAACAAAATAGTAATTATAAACAAAAACAAAAACAACATGAAGAGAATTTATTTAATTTTTTTCGTAATTCTGGGTCTTATAGGCAACAGCCTGTATGGCCAGGAGAGACGCGTAACCGGAACTGTAACCCAATTTTCTGACGGAAGCACCCTACCTGGTGTAACGGTAAGAGTTGAGGGTACAAGTCAGGGTACTATCACAGATATGGATGGCCAGTACGAATTAACCGTAGCTGGTGATGCTGTTTTGGTTTTCTCCTATATTGGGATGAATACCGAAAGTGTAGCTGTTAACAATCGCAACGTCATTGATGTTGCCCTGATGGCCGATGTTTCGGTTTTGCAGGAAATTGTAGTAACGGCCCTGGGTATTTCGAGGGAAAGAAAATCTCTTGGATATACCGTACAGGAAGTAGGCGGTGAAGACCTTGTAAGAGGTGAAAACCCTGACCTGATGACTGCTCTTTCCGGTAAGGTTTCCGGACTTGAAGTAAGACAATCTTCAGGTATGCCCGGCGCACCTTCTTCCGTACTTATTCGTGGTGCCAGATCATTCAGTGGAAACAACAACCCATTGTATGTTGTAGATGGTATGCCCATTGTCAGCGACAACGACTATGCTGCCAACGTAACCGGTTCCAACTACACCAACCGTGCACTCGACATCAACCCCAACGACATTGAAACCATTACGGTTCTTAAAGGACAGGCAGCTGCCGCCTTGTACGGTTTGCGTGCTTCCAACGGTGTTATTTTGATTACCACAAAAAGAGGTGCATCAGGAGCTCCCGGAAAACCCGTAGTAAGCATTACCTCCGGTGTTACGGTTGACAATGTGGCCAGCTTACCTGAAGTTCAGCAAACGTATGCTCAGGGATTCAGCGGTAACTTTATACCGGCCAACTCTTTTTCATGGGGACCAAGAATTTCAGAACTTCCTGATAATGCTACCTATGGTGGAAACAACTTTGGTCAGTCCGGTATGTTCTTTGATCCTTATAAAGGTGCGTGGGTAGAACCTCAGGCGTATAACAACCCCGAGAATTTCTATTCTCAGAATGGTGTAACCTGGAACAACAACATCAGTGTTAGCCAGTCAACAGGCAATGGAAACTTCTCTATGGGTGTTGGTGCTACCAACCAGGAAGGTATTGTTCCCGGAACGTTGATGGACAGATATACCGCACGTTTTGCCGGTGACTTCAACCTAACCAAAATGTGGGATGTAGGTTTTTCAGGTAATTATTCTCAATCTGATGTGAACAAACTCCCCAGTGGTAACGACAGTTGGTTGTTTACCGTATATGGAGCGCCCCCATCCTTTGACCTTGAAGGAACTCCCTTCCACCAGGAAGGCGACTTTGGTCAGTACAGACAAATTTCATACAGACGTGGTGCTGTAGGTGTTAACCCTTACTGGGCCCTCGAAAACAACACCTATGCTGAAGCAACCAACCGTTTCTTTGGTAATTCTTATGTAGAATTTAAGCCCATCGACAATTTCAAAATCAGATACCAGCTTGGTGCGGATACCTACACGACCGACAACTTTGAATATCGTGAAGCTGGTATAGGTGATCTACCTGCTGCTGGCCAGTATCCAACCCCTGAAAATCCTGTGTATGGAATGGTTACACCCACCGGTGGTAGCATAGATAACTTCGGTCTTACCAGGACGGTAATCAACTCTTTGTTGACCACTACCCTGAATCTGGATCTGAACGACGATATAGGAGCCAACCTGTTGCTGGGTAATGAAATTGATCATAACACCAGCGAATACTACACCTCCAGTGGACAAGGCTTTACTACTCCGGGTTGGGCAAACCTTGACAATACCAACACAAAAGTATCCGCGTATAATTCTTATGCCAGAAGAACCGTTGGTTTTTTCGGTAACCTTGACCTGAACTATAAAACATTGCTTTACCTTACCGCAACAGCACGTCAGGACATTGTTTCTTCTATGCCACGCGATAACAGAAGCTTCTTCTATCCTTCTGCTAACCTTTCTTTTGTTTTTACAGAACTCGATGCTCTGGTTGACAATCCTATTTTGCCTTTTGGTAAACTCAGACTTTCTTATGCTGAAGTAGGACAAGCTGCCCAAACCTATCTTGCCAATCCTCCCTTCGTTACCGGTGGTGCCAGCAGTGGATTTCTTTCCTATGGTATCATTTACCCATGGCAGGGCATGACAGGCTACAAGCCCAGCATTACCCTTTACGATCCTAATTTGGTACCTCAGAATACCCAAACCTATGAAATTGGTTTTGACCTGAGCTTCCTCAACAACAGGATTGGATTAGACTATACCTATTTCGACCAGCTTGCTTCTGATCAGATCTTTGCCGTTCCTATGGCAGGTTCTACAGGATATTCAAGCTTTGTAACCAATGCCGGTCAGATGAGCTCTGTTGGACACGAAGTAGTATTGCGTTTAAAGCCTGTAGATATGGCTAATTTTACCTGGGAGCTGAACACCAACTTCACCAAGATCACCAATACTGTTGAAGAATTGGCAGAAGGTGTAGAAGATATCTTCCTGGGTGGTTATGTTACACCAAACATCCGTGCTTCTGCAGGAGATACTTATCCTGCCATTTATGGTGATATGTTCCTCAGAGACGATGAAGGCAGAATTTTGGTTGACGAAGATCCAAACTCACCTTCTTATGGTTTCCCATTGGGTGGTGGATTCGGAAAAATCGGTGATGTTTCTCCTGATTTTTATATGTCTTTCACCAATACTTTCACCCTGCTCAACAGCATAAGCCTTTTTGCTCAGGTTGACTGGAAACAGGGCGGACAGATTTATTCCGGTAGCAACAGGCTGATGAACCTTTACGGAACTGCAAAAGGTACCGAAGGTCGCGGTGAAGCATTTATTTATGATGGCTATAAAGCCGATGGCACACCCAACGACATCGCAAGAGGTGGAGAAGGTGACGAAAATGCCATGCAAAGCCTTTACACCAGTTATCTTGATGCCGTTGATGAAGCCTATGTATTGGGTACATCATTTGTTAAACTCAGAGAAGTTGGTATCAACGTAAATATCCCTGCACGCTTTATAAGCACACTAGGTATGTCCAGAGCATCTATCGGGTTAGTTGCCAGAAACATCATTTTATACAGCGAACTCGACAACTTCGATCCTGAAGCATCACAGGGACAAGGAAACATGCAGGCTGGTTTTGACTATATGTCACTTCCCCAGACTACTTCCTATGGTGTAACCCTAAATGTTAGCTTTTAATCAATGAAAACAATTAATTTTAAAGTAAAAGATATGAAAAAAATATTTGCTTTATTTCTCATGATTCCTTTATTTTTCGCTTGCAGCGAGGATGTAATGGACGAAATCAATGAGGATCAAAACAACGCAACAAGCATGGATGCACGTAATATGCTTCCTGACCTGACGCTTAAATCTGCATTCGAAAGTACCGCTACCGACCTTGCCTGGTATGCTACCGTGTATATTGAGCACAATGCAGGTACCTGGAATCAGTCGCATCAGGCTGACCAAAGAGTAGGTCAGACCGCTGCGTCCATATTAAACAACAGCTGGAACTCCCTGTACGATGTAATGAACATTTCGAAAACCATTATCGAACAGACCGACCCGCAAACCGGTTCTGAGCCCAGCAATCTCCATGCACGTGCTGTTGCACAGATCCTGTTGGCTTATAATTTGGCCATTGCCACCGACTTCTGGGGAGAAATTCCTTATGCAGAAGCTTTCCAGGGTTTCGAGAATCTTCAGCCTGCCTATCAGAATCAATCTGAGATCTATCCGATTATTCAGCAATTATTAGATGATGGTATTGCAGCTATGACCAATGCCACTACCATTCATGCTGGCAAAGACTACATCTATGGAAATGCAGCCGACAATCAGGCTGCATGGATTAAAGCTGCCTGGTCGCTTAAAGCCAGATATCACCTGCGTCTTTCTAATGTAGATAATGCTGCCTATACAAAAGCCCTTACCGCCGCAGCCAATGGTTTTGAAAGCGCAGACGACGCTATGATGGTTGGTGGTTTTGTTGTGGATCTGCCTGGTGCTAACCCATGGGGTGAATTCTGGTATTACAGAGAGCACCTTTCTGTATCTACTACCATATTTGACATGATGGTGGAAAGAAACGACACCCTAAGGATGGCAAATTATTTCAATTCTACCGATCCTGCTGACATCGCTCCTATAGGTGAAGCAGAACAAACACAGGGAGGATATGCACAGTCCCTATACACCAGTGGATGGGATGCATTTGAAACTCCAATTGTTATGTTTAGCTATCATGAATTGAAGTTTATTGAGGCGGAAGCGAAATTTGAAACCGGTGCTGCCGATTGGCAGGAAACACTGGAAGAAGCTGTAGAAGCTGCCTTCGAATTTCATAATGCTGAAATAGGTGATTACTTTGCCAATGAAGTGGAGCCACGTCTTACCGCAGGTAATGAACTGGAAGAAATCATCACCCAGAAGTACATTGCCTTCTTCGACAGAGAAGCCATTGAAGCTTACAACGATTATCGCAGAACAGGTTTCCCTGAAATGCAGAACCCCAACAATGCAACCGTTGGTTTTGTAAACAGAGCTCCTTTCCCGGTAAGCGAAGTTT
This sequence comes from Sphingobacteriia bacterium, assembly GCA_041642035.1. Classification (GTDB taxonomy): domain Bacteria; phylum Bacteroidota; class Bacteroidia; order Bacteroidales; family UBA7960; genus SKVR01. The sequence goes on along the minus strand of JBEPXC010000177.1, from coordinate 505 downwards.
CTTCCAACTCTGCTAATGTTCCTGCTATTGATATCTTTACCGACAAGGTATGGTGGGCAGGCGGAAGCGAAAATCTTTAATCTTCTCTTCTTGTTAATTTAAAAAGGGTTGTTCGCCAAGGCGAACAATCCTTTTTTTTGTGCTTATTGAGGTATGATTTAATATTGGCCTAATAATTGGATTAAGGTTTGAATACAATAGAATCAACGTTTATTTTTTTCACGTTGCAATTATTCAAAGCATTATCTTTAAAGAAGAAAATTCAACAATCAAAAAACATCACTCATAAATATCTCTTATTATGAAAAAGCTCGCATTCATTTCATCTTTAACCTTTGCAGTATTCATCAGTTTTATGTCTTCAACCTCTGCCCAGGAAAGAAGAGGTGCGCGACTGGAATACACCAAAGAAGCCGAAGACCTGGGTACTTTATACACCGATGAGTTGGAGCTTGTTGCGCTTGATGTAGAATTTCTAAATGAAGGCGTCCAACCTTTGGTGATA
>JBEPXC010000176.1:0-7723 GCA_041642035.1 Sphingobacteriia bacterium | reverse complement strand
TCCTCCCGGTTTGTTGTGATCAACATTATAGCTTGATTCATCTATGGAGATGAGAACATTGACATCACTGCGAGGATTGCGGTCAAAACTGTACCATTCATCTTCAATCACCCAGATAGAATCGGGGAAAAAGGAAGTGGCCGGATGATTCCTGTCTTCTATGATAAGTTTTGCTTGCTGCACAGGAGGATGACCTACGAAAACAGCGCCCAGGTTATTAACATACCAATTCCAGTTGTTTTCGGTAATCGTTCCCGTATGAATGGTGAGTAAGCCACCACCATTCTCCACAAACTGCATAATGGCCTGCTCTTGTTCTTCGGCGAATATATTCCCGGAGGTCTGCAGAAAAACAATCAGATCCAGGGTGTCAAGATTCTGTTCAGTGAAAAAAGTGGAGTCTTCAGCATGGTGCAACTTCCAGTTGTTTTCTGCCGCCATATCCTGGAGAAATATTGTTGCCACGGGAATATTTTTGTGTCTAAAGCCTTCGGTTTTGGTTATAACGGCTATGTTCATTCGTTGGTTTGTTTGGCTGGGCGAGCATGCTGCCAGAACAAGCAACATTGTGATGCTGATGAGAAATTTTTTCATTATTATCTGTTTGAATACGTATACTAAAATTAGTATAAATATACAAATGATTTCTGATGGTCAGGAAACCACATAACTATCCGTAGGAGATTTCTCAACATATTCCCGGATCATGGAGGTGGGTTTGCTATATCCTAAATGCAGAGGCTCGATAAGCCTTGCAAAATGAAGCAGCTCCTTTTCTGAATAATATTTGCCAATAACCTGCACCCCTATGGGTAGTCCGTTTTGGCTAAACCCAAGAGGTATGGAGATAGCCGGATGCCCTGTGGCATTAAATACCTGACCATAGGCAAAATAATCCCAGTAATGCATTTTGGTATCGTCAATTTTTATTTTATATGCCATGGGTCCTTTTTCAATGGCAGGCCCGGCGGTAATAGGTGTAATGAGAAAATCGTAATTATGGAAGAATTCCTCCGTGCGCTCAATTAATTCCTGGCGGCGTGCAAGCGCTGCTTGGTAATTTTTCTTGTTTTTCACCTCAACCATTTGAGGCATCTTCAAAGGATCCAATCTTTTGCTTTTCATCATACGTAGTCCTGCTTTGGAAAATTTACGTGTAATCCAGTGGGGATCAAGAAACCAGCTGTAGGAAGCAAGAAGCATAGCCATCTGCGACATTTCTTCAAACAGATCGGGTGCATCTTTGAAAGTCAGGACTCCTTCGCCTTCCAGGTTTGAAATAAGCTTATTCATTTTACTTTTGACATCCCGGCCTGTATAAATGGTTTTCCCCCAGTCGTCGATCCAGGCAATGCGATAATGGGAGAGTTTTTTTGGGGGTTTAACCGCATTCAGCTGATTGTTATAGGGTGAATTTCTTCTCAAGGCATTCCACATGAGCTCCAGATCATCAACCGATCGGGTTATGGGTCCGGGCACGGCCATTTCCCTGAAGAGATATTTATCTATAGATGCGGGCCAATTGGCATCGAAGAGGTCAAGGGTTTTTTCCGTAACCTTCAGAGCGTAAAGACCACAGAAAGCTGCCGGTACCCTGAGGCTTCCGACGGCATCGCTGCCCATATCGGCAGGCGAGAAGCCTGAAGCCACAGCAGCGGCGCCTCCGCCTGTGCTTCCCCCTGGTGTGCGGGTGAAATCGAAGGGGTTGCTGGCGGTAGGATAAATCTGACCATGGGTCTGGTAATCGAGAAGCATCTCGGGATTGTTGGTTGAACCAATAATAATTGCACCTTCTGCCAATAGATTGTTTACCATTGCGCCATTGCGCGGTGCCTTAAAACCGGCGAAACGCAAATCGTTAACATTGGTAGGCTTCCCCTTCACCCAGAAATGCTCTTTTACCGTAACCGGAACGCCATGCAGCAATCCTGCAGGTTTTCCGACGGCAATTTCTTCGTCGGCATGCCGGGCTGCTTCCAGCGCATCGTTTTCATAAAGCCAGACCAGGGCATTCACCTTCCAGTTGTTGTTTTTAATGTGGTTGATGTGTTCCTGCACAACCTCAAGTGAGCTAGCCCTACCCTTTCGGATCATTTCGGCCAGTTCATAGGCAGATTTAAAAATATATTTTTCTTCAACAGGAAAGGGTTCTGCCAGAGGCCTGAAAATATCCTCCTGAAGGTTTACGATTTTTTTAATTTTTCTATACCGCAATACGGTTGTAATTATTTTTGTCATTAGGCATACTCCGGTAATTGAACCGCTCCATTTTAGTATTGCGAATGCTGCTTTTTTCATAGTTAATCCTCCATGCTTTTTCGTGCAGATGATTTTGTCTCAGGTCAGCTAAGCATAGCCAACCTACGTATGGAGATATAACACCTGTGGCGGGAAATTGTCTGACCAGTATTGTTCAGCAGAGTTGAGCTTTTAAAAGATTTATGATAATATTATGCAATATTATCAGTTGCCGGGACTTCACCCAACATACCCCAAACTTCGTAATTCGAAGCCAATGCCACTAGCTTAGCAAATAAGATGTTAATAATTCTATAATCCTTCAAAAAAGTTGCTATTTTTGAGTCTCCATTAACCAACATCTAACCCTATGCCCACCTCAACTTTTCTCCGTGCGTTAATTACTTGTGTACTTATCCTTAGTTTCTTTATTGTTCATGCTCAAATACCCGATGGATACTATAGCGAAACGGAAGGGAAATCTGGTGAAGAATTAAAGACTACCTTATATAACATTATTAAAGAACATATAGAGTTTCCCTATACCGCCTCCACTACAGATGTTTGGGATATATTGAAAGAAACCGACCGCGACCCCAACAACCCGGATAATGTAATTGGAATCTATTCCAACTTCTCTATTCCTGCTGCCATTGAATACAATAATGGTGGTGGATGGTCAAGAGAGCATGTATGGGCAAAATCACGGGGCGATTTTGGCACCGATAAAGGTGCTGGAACAGATGTTCATCATTTGAGGGCAGAAGATGTCTCGACCAATTCAGCACGATCAAACAGAACATTTGCAGAATGCAGCGAACCTTACACAGATGCATCGGGCACATACCAGGGCTCCACAGGATCTTTTACCAGCAGCAGCGAATTAGTCTGGCAGCCCCGTTCGGGAGTAAAAGGAGATGTTGCCAGGATGATTTTTTATATGGCTACCCGGTATGAGGGATTTAATGGTGAACCGGATCTGGAGCTGGTAGATTATGTTCTGGAATCAACAGACAAATCTCCAATTCACGGAAAGCTTTCTGAGCTGCTGGCCTGGCATATAGAAGATCCTGTAGATGATTTTGAAAGAAGAAGAAACGATATTATCTATCAGTATCAAAAAAACAGAAATCCCTTTATTGACCATCCGGAATACGTTGAGAAGATCTGGGATAATACAACACCGCCTTCTGCACTTAGCTTTACTTCCACACCTGTTACGGAAGCTATATCCGGCGAAACGTATACCTATAGCATTACGGTAACAGGAGGCTCAGGAACTTTTGCTATCTCGGCTTCGCAGAAACCACTTTGGCTATCCTTAACCGATAATTCGAACGGAACAGCGGTTCTTACCGGTATCCCTACGGATGCAGAAGCAGGAATGCATCACAATGTACAACTGGACCTAACAGATGGAACCTCTTCCGTATCTCAATCTTTTGCTGTTAATGTTACTACAGCCGACACAAGCCCGGGAGTGGCAACAGAATTGTTCTTCTCTGAATATGTTGAAGGGTCCTCCTGGAATAAAGCCTTGGAAATTGCCAATTTTACCGGATCAGATATAGATCTGTCGAGATATACATTAGTTAAGCAAACCAACGGCGCAGGAAGCTGGAGTTCGGGTCTTGTATTGCCCGGGGTTCTGTTAAATGGAGAAGTATTTGTAATTGCACATCCATCTGCTTCGGCAAGCATAATTGCCCAGGCAGACCTTACTTCCGCCAACGCTGAGATGATCTTTAATGGTAATGATGCGTTGGGTTTGTTAAAAGGAGAAGCATTGATTGATATTATAGGATATTTTGATGATGCATCGGATTACGCCAAGGATGTAACCATGGTAAGAAAATCCTCCGTTGGTTCACCCAATACAACATACACGACCTCAGAATGGGACCGTTATTCATCGGATACGTTTACGTATTTGGGAAGACATACTTTAGACGGTTTTTCAAATCAATCACCAACGGTATCCATTACTTCACCTACCAGCGGTGCGACCTTTACAGAGGGGACAACCATTTCTATTACAGCAGATGCTGCCGATGGTGACGGTACCATTTCGAAGGTAGTATTTTACCGGGGATCGGTTGTGCTTGGAGAAGATTCCATCTCCCCTTATAGCGTTGAATGGTTTGATGCAGAAGCGGGATCGCATTCTTTAACAGCAGTTGCCGTTGACAATGCAGGTGCATCCGGCACCGCTGTTCCTGTGGATATCACGGTTGAAACTGACGTAACCACTGAGGCAAGCGTAATTATTCCTGAAAACAAGGTAACGATCTATCCCAATCCTTTCTATAATTATGCTACTTTTAAACTTACAGCAACGAAAACGGGGCCTGCAGAAGTAAACATCTATACAATAGACGGAAAGAAACTTGAAAATAGATTGGTTTTTATAGGGCCCGGTTTACAGGAATTTGAAGTGGGAGGTGCCTTAAGTAAAGGAATTTTCATCGCTGAAATCAGGACACAGAATTCAGTTCATTATGTAAAATTTATAAAACAATAGAATATCATAGTATCTATCAGTTGGTAGTTTTATGCTTAATGCATTAAAAACGAAAGCCCTGAAACTACCTTTGGGGCAATTTTCAGGGCTTTCTGTGGTACCACCCGGAATCGAACCAGGGACACACGGATTTTCAGTCCGTTGCTCTACCTACTGAGCTATGGTACCGCTTTATTTTGACAGTGCAAAGTTAGTTAAAGATTTCAATCGCACAAGATGTTTTCGTATTTTTGATGAAATTTTTATAGCCCATCCTGCTTAGGGCCTTATTCTCAATAAAATAATTCTCCTGAAAAAACGATGAATTTAGTAATAGATGCCGGAAATACGCTTATCAAGGCTGCCGTGTTTGACAAAAATGAAATCATTGAGCTATGGAAGGGCGAAAAAATCGATCAGGGAATTATTGAGTCTCTCGTGTTGCCTTATCCTATTGATGGCATATTGGTGAGCGATGTATCGGGGGGCACTGCACCGATAAAATTCTTCCTGGAAAAAACAGGTTCCCCAATCTGGATGAATGCCCAAACACCCGTTCCGATCGTTATTGATTACAAGAGCCCTGATACGCTCGGACCTGATCGAATAGCCGCTGCTGTATATGCCTCAGATGCATTTGCTGGCAAAAACACTCTTGCCATACAAGCGGGGACTTGCATTACCTATGAACTAACCACCAGTTCAGGTGTTTATGAAGGAGGAGGGATTTCGCCAGGGCTCGACATGAGATTGCAAGCCATGCATACTTTTACGGCAAAACTTCCGTTAGTTAAAAAAGAACAAATCAATTTCCTTTATGGAAAAAGCACGAATGAATCTATTTTATCCGGTGTAATCAATGGTTGTACAGCCGAAATAGACGGCATTATCGATCGATATAAACTTATTTTTCCTGATTTAATGGTCGTTTTGGGTGGAGGTGATATATTTTTTTTTGATAAAACACTAAAAAATAGGATATTTGCAACCGCAAATTTAGTTCTCAAGGGCTTAAATATAATTTTAGAACACAACAAGTAGATGTTAAACAAAAACAGAGTAACCCGAAACCTGGCAAGCATTGTATTATTGGCCGGTTGTTTGTTGGTTTGGCCAATAAATCTTATTAGCCAAACAAAGATCAACTCTCCTTATTCAATGATTGGTCCTGGAGAAATAAAAGGAAATGAATATTTTCGCAACCTGGGCATGGGGGGGATCTCCCAGGGTTTCAGAAGCAACACCAGTGTCAATTACCTCAATCCAGCCTCCTATACGGCTATGGACTCTCTCTCTTTTGTTTTTGATGGCACTGTATTTTCGCATTTATATCAGCAAAAATTCTCCGGACAGCAGCAAAGGGTGCTGTATACGAACCTGGGGAGTTTAAATTTTGCTTTCCCGGTCACCAACCGTTGGAGTGTTGCAGCAGGCTTGTTGCCCTGGTCGCAGGTAGGGTACAAGATTTCCGATTTTCAACAAAACGATATTGATGGAAGGGTAAATTATCTCTATGAAGGCAATGGGGGCATCAACCAGGTTTATCTGGGCAATGCCTTTAAACTGGGAGCAGGCCTTTCGGCCGGTATCAATGTATCCTATCTTTTTGGCCGCATAGACAATAAAAGAATTGCCTATTCCGACTCCGCTGGATTTTACCGCACCGCCTGGAGCTACTCTGATGAACCGGGAGGATTGATGCTTAGTTACGGATTGCAATGGCAGATCAAACTTTCTGAAATCTCCAATATAACCCTTGGGGCCAGTTACACCGGCCTTACCAAACTCGATGTAAAACAAAACCGATATATATACAGAACCCTCGCCTCGGTAGGAGGATCAGACACCCTCAATGTAAGCCCTGACAATAAGGGGACCATGGAAATCCCGGCAAATATAGCCGGAGGTGTTTTCATAACCTTCAATCCACAATGGGCAGCGGGAATTGATTTTCAGACACAAAAGTGGAGTGAGTATACCAGTTTTGGACAGAGTTATGACCTCAATGATTCCTATCAGATAAAATTTGGAGGCGTATATAATCCACGGATAGAAACCTACTCGGGTTTCCTAAGCAGAATTGAGTACAGGGGTGGCCTGCGCTATGGTAAGTCGTACCTCAATATGGAAGATGCCTCGGGCCTGGAACATGATTTCACCGAACTTGGCATAAGTTTTGGTATTGCCTTACCTATACGACGTTCTTTATCTGGCCTAAATCTGGGATTTGAGTACTCACAAAGAAATTCAGCCAGCACGGACCATATCAGTGAAGACTTTTTCAGATTCAATGTAGGAATCAGTATTTACGAAAGATGGTTCGTTAAAAGAAAATTTTATTAAAGCACAAATAAACTATCCGTAATTAAGAGAAAAAATGAAAAAACCACACCAATTTTCAGCAATACTCGTCTTTTCACTTTTCATGGCCTTCAATGGATTTGCCATGCAAAAAACCTCCACGCATCAAATAGCCGAGGATTTGGCTTTGGCCAGTGTGAATGAGAGCAGTACCCGTGCAGCCGAGACTGTCGAGACTGTACAACAAACTAAAGGACCGCGCTTTGGAGAAACTCCAGAAGACAGCATTCATTGTATAAGAAACCTTTCCTTATACCAGGAATATTATAACCAGGGCAACCGCCAACTGGCCTTTAAGCCCTGGAGAGAAGTTTTTTTTAATTGCCCCCAGGCCAGCCAGAATACTTTCATCAGAGGGTCCTCCCTGATAAAGATGAAGTACAGTGAAGAAACCGATCCGGTAAGAAGAGAAGCCTGGATAGATACCCTTATGATGGTACACGACAAGCGAATTGAACACTTCAATCGCAAAGGCTATGTGTTGGGAAGAAAAGCGGTTGATTTATTTCAGCTTCGTCCCAACAGCATCATGGAGATTTACGAGATATCTTCTGAATCTATCGCGCTGGAAGGTAAAAAATCAGAGGCTGATGTTTTGCTGATTAATTTTCAATCGCTCATCAG
>JBEPXC010000175.1:0-7730 GCA_041642035.1 Sphingobacteriia bacterium | reverse complement strand
CAGCAGCCTGATGAAGGTCTAAAGCCTCGGGGCCTGTTATATACAGGGTTTCTTTGGTGAATTTTGATGGATTTTCAATAACTTTAGCCGCAACCTGACCTATATCATGGGTATCGATAAAGGGCGCTTTCCCCTTTCCCGTTGGCAGAAAGAGCTGATTACGATCCCGGATATCTTCGGTTTGGTACAACTCAAAATTCTGCATAAAGAAGTTGGCCCGCAAAAAGGTGTAATCTCTGCCGCTATTTTCAATCCTGTCCCTAATATTGGGGTAAGAGGCAATAAACACAAATTTCTTTACTCCCGATTTAATGGATTGCTCCACCAGCGGCTCAAGTAATTTTTCCGCTCCGGGGGTGGCCGAAGGACCACACAAAAAAAGCGTCTCAATGCCTTTTAGCGCTTCGGGAAATCCTGCCGGTTCCTTATAATCAAGGAACACCGATTCGGTTTCGAACCCGAACTGCTCAAATGCTTTTTTAGCATCTCTTGTTGCTGCTGTAAAAGGAATCCCTTTCTCATGCAAAGCTTTTGAGAGGGGTAATCCAATATTTCCTGTTGAGGCTGTCACCAAAATTTTTGATTTGCTCATAGCTATTTCTGATTTACATTTTAGTTATCAATAATCTCTGTTTTTTTAAAACAAGTGGGGAAATTTATAGTTCAACGGAGGAGGATGTTGGTTCACCTCTCACTAGCCGAAAAAACCATATAAAAAAGCCTGTAAACCGCAGAAAGTGGCAGGCTTATTTGTATATATGGGATTGTTCTTTATTACATGACATCCTGGTATGGTTATTTGAAAAGAGAGGAAATGTCCGGAAAAGTGCGGAAAGACGACATGACAAAATGACGGCATGTCAGGAATAGTACGGAAAAGGATGTTGATGGACTGATACTTGCCTTTGAAGGGCTATATAGTCTGTATTCATTATGCTTTCGTAAAAATACAGATACCGCTCTTTGTTCATCTTTGATTATCAACTCTTATGTGTTAAAATCTCACTGGGCATAATGATTCGCTCATTTTATTCCAGAGTTGCAGGACAAGAACGTGTTGTCCTTTCACATAGGAAAGCTCCAGGCCTGGAGGGGGTGTTGTAAAATCGCAGGCTGAATGTTCTTTGACATCGTGGAAATAAAATTTAAGCTTCGGGAGAAGAAGAGTGAAGCGATGGGCTCATTCTCTTCCCCGAATGATGGATTGGTTTGGATGCTTTAGGGTTTAGGCAATTTACGGGTTAAAAAGTTTAGAGTTTAAGGTTTAAGGAGTTGAGGGTTTAGGTTAGGGTTGAGGGGCAATTTCCCGGGAAATTGACCCGCCCTCGAATAGATGACTCGTCATGGGTGTATGCTGAAGCCTAAGAGTATCCATTGCCAATTCATCGAAATATAGTAGATAACACCAACAGTTGAAACTGTCTTTAAAACCAAACAAAGGTGGTTGTGGGATGTTATGTCTACCACTGTCATAACCTTGAACACGAAGATATGGGAATGATGCGTAATTATGAAGTCCTGGAATAGAACAGGAAGGGTAAAGGATTTGTACTATGGAAAACAAAATAAAAAATCGTTACAACCGGGTTGCAGGATTCTATGATATCTTCGATAAACCGATGGAAATGGCATTCTCCAAATGGAGAGAAAAACTATTGCAGGGAGCAAAAGGAGAAGTGCTGGAAGTTGGTATTGGTACAGGTAAAAATATCCCCTATTATCCTGACAATATCGAACTTACCGGAATAGATTTCAGCCCCCAAATGGTGAAAATTGCTAAGGGCAAAGCAAAAAACAAGAGCAACATAAAAATATTGGAAATGGATGCCGAAAACATGGATTTCAGTGACAATAGTTTTGATACGGTAATAACTTCCTGTGTGTTTTGCTCTGTACCCGATCCGGTAAAAGGGCTGAAGGAAATTCGTCGGGTATGCAATAACGGAGGAAAAATTTTAATGTTGGAACATGTCAGGAGTCATAAAAAAGTGTTAGGGCCAATAATGGATGCTTTTAACTTTATACCTCTGCATTTATTCGGGGCAAATATTAACCGGGAAACTTATCAAAACTTGCGGAATGCGGGATTCAAACCGGAAAAAATTGAAGTAGAAAATTTATGGCTCGATATCGTCAAACGGATTCGGATACACAACACCAAGGAAGAATAGAATACTATAAAATATTAGGCACACCTTTACCTAAAATGAAGGAAACGTCATGGCAAAAAACCGGAGGAGCAGGCTCATCATATTGTTGGAAAGTGATAGGAATAAAATCTTAATAGCGCCAGCCAATATGCAGGATTGCTGATTTTTTAACCCCGGTCTTTTACCCTATGATGTTTTATCGATCTTTCTGATTATTTTTGTGGTAAACTTTAAAGCTAATTAGTGATGAAAAAATACTCCCCGTTTTTTATAACCCGCTTACTCTTTATCGCCATATTTCTGGTGTTCTTTTCCAGTGCCTGTGAGAAAGATGAGGAAGAGAAGCCGTTAGTAAACCAGGAATTTGAAAGTTTTTACCAGGAGTTAAAAGAGTGGTATTATTGGAACGATCAGATTCCTGAAATCGACCCTTCCTCCTATAACTCCCTGGCTGATATTCTGGAAGCGGTTCGTTATCAGGAACGTGACCGATGGAGCTTCGTAACCGAATGGGATGAGTTCTGGGCATACCTGAATAACTCAGAGTTTATCGGCTATGGGTTTGGTTCAAAATTCGATGCGGCTGGAAACCTGCGTGTCACTTTTGTTTACAATACCGTGGCCATGTATGATGCAGGGGTGAGGCGCAGCTGGATTGTAGAGGCCATCAATGGGGTTCCCATCACACCACAAACCAATATCAACTCGCTGTTGGGAGCAGAGCAGGTGGGCGTAAGCAATACCTTTCGTTTTCTTAAGCCCGATGGAGGTACAGAGGAATTTACTTTCATCAAAGAGAATATCGTAATGAATACCGTGCTGCACCACGAAGTTATTGAACAGGATAATATTAAAGTAGGGTATATGGTGTTGCAACAATTTACCGGAACTACCTCCGAAGAAATCAAAGCCGTGTTCGAAAACTTTAGCGAACAACAGGTAAGTGAATTAATCCTGGATATGAGATACAATGGGGGTGGCTTGACTTCTGTGGCAAGAGAACTGGCAAGTCTGATTGCCGGTCCGGGCTATGACGGAGAAGCTTTTACCAAATACGAGTACAACCAAAATAAATCGCAGTACAACAAAATGGATACGCTTTCTACTGAACCCAATAGCTTATCACTCAACCGACTTGTAACCATTTGTACAGAGTCAACAGCTTCTGCAAGCGAGTTGGTTATTAATGGACTACGCCCTTACCTTGATGTACATATCGTGGGAGCCAATACTTACGGTAAGCCAATGGGCGCCAATGTTTTCAGATTCAACACCAATTGGGCTATGGTGCCAATAACCTTTAAAACAAATAATGCCAATGATGAGGGAGATTACTTCGATGGCTTGTCGGTAGATATACCTGCCAATGATGGTCTGGATCGTGAATTTGGTCATCCCGAAGAGGCTTCGCTGCAACAAGCCCTGGCTTTTATTGGCATAGGTTCTGCCAAAACACAGGAGCTTACAACTATACCTTATAAACAACCCCTGGAAGGAGAATGGAATCTTAGAAGAATGATTGGAGCCTGGTAACGGAAACAATAAGATGCGTTGCTATTGTTTGATTAAAAAGAATGGATAGCCCGTCTGGCTTTTCGCATAAGGGAGGAGATCGTTTAGTGCTGCTTCAGTTTTTCAATGATGGAGGTTGTTGAATATCCTGTGAGAAAATCAAGGGTAATTACTTTACCCCCTTTGGCCGTAACAATATCATAACCTACAATGTTTTCGGCTTTATAGTCACTCCCTTTTATGAGAATATCGGGTTGAATAATTTTAATAAGTTCATAAGGGGTATCCTCATCAAATAATACCACTGCTGAGACAAAAAATAACGATGCCAGGATATTTGCTCTGGCCTGCTGGTTATTAATGGGTCGTTGAGGCCCTTTCAATCGGTGTACGGAGTGGTCGGTGTTGAGGCCGACAACCAGGATATGGCCCAAATCAGCCGCTTTGGACAGATAATCGATATGTCCTGCGTGCAGTATATCGAAACAGCCATTGGTAAAGACTATTTTTTTTTCGTGGAATCTCCAGAAGGCCAGTTGAGAGGGTAAAACGGTGGGAGATATAATTTTCTTCAGAAGAGCATCTTGTATGGCCATGATTGCTGATTATTAAAAGTTTTGGGTCTGATTCACGAGGGATTGTGCTGAAGGTTTCCTGGTCTTTATCTTAAAGGACAGCATCAGCCACGACAACCCACCCAGGATGAGAACCGTAAGCATTTGTGTAGCATGCGATATATAGGCATAAGAGGTGGCAGATTGTGCGCTAACACCCAGTAATTCGACCATCGTTGTGATTACGATAAAATGATAAGTGCCTACGCCACCGGGAACGGGAGCTGCAACACCAAGACTCCCCATCACCAATATGGTAAAACCGTCGGCCACATCCAAAAAAGAGGTGCCGGACAGGGCGAAGAAAATAAGATAAACGGTTAGGAAATACAGCCCCCAGATCAGCACGGAAAGAAATAAAAACCAACTCTTGTTTTGCAGTTTGGTAAGGGAGATCAGACCTTTCCAAAATCCCAGCAGCTGTCGTTTTAGCGTTCCGGCAAATCCACTTTTGTTTCGGTTTATTCCCTTAAGATACTTTAGAAAAAGAGCCAGGAGTAATGAAAAAAGCAGAAGTGAAAGCAATAGAATTAAAATATTTCCACTTACCATACCCCATAAGGGAGTGAAAATGTACCCATTCAGAAAATCCTGCAGAAAGTTAAACTGAAAAAGGATGGTCAGGAAAATCAACGCGAGCAAACAAATCATATCGAATATCCTTTCTGCCACTACTGTGCCGGCCAAAGCATTAAAAGGTATTTTGGAGTATTTTGCCAGGGTTCCGCAGCGGGTTAGCTCGCCAAGGCGTGGTACAGCAAGGTTGGCCAGGTATCCGGTCATCTGGGCATAAAAGGTTGTAGATAGTTTCGGCGTTGGGCCCAGTGGGCTAATCAGCATATTCCAACGGATGGCTCTTACAACATGGCTTACTATACCTGCCAAAAAGGCCATGGCAATCCAAAAGAAATTGGCATTGCGGAATTCTTCCCAAATTTTGTCTATATCCTGATTGCGTGTGATGAGCCATAGTATAATAATCCCCAAAAAGGCAAACAATAATACACTCAGGTAGCGTCTTACCCGCAACTGTTTTGAGAGGGTAACAACAGGAGGCAGTTTCTCTATTTGATTATCTTGATTCTGGGTTGGTGCTTTCAAATTTTATTGTTATCATCAGGAAAAACAATCTTTGGACTGAAGCTTCTGGCCTCATCTTGCTCCATCATGCCATAGGCGATGATGATGACCACGTCTCCTCTTTGAGCCTTACGGGCCGCAGGTCCGTTGATGCAGATTACGCCGCTGCCGCGTTTACCTTTTATGACATAGGTCTCCAGCCGTTCTCCATTGTTAATATTTACAATATGAACCTTCTCATTTTCAATTATGCCAACAGCATCCATCAAATCTTCGTCAATAGTGATGCTACCAATATAGTGAAGTTCAGCCTGTGTTACTACCACACGGTGAATCTTTGATTTCATAACGTCTATAAGCATGGGAATGATTTCAAAATTAGATAATAAACTATTGGAAGCTGTTTTTAAAAAACGAATGAATTGGATATATAACCCAAAATGGAGACAAAATTACTCATTTATAATAATATTGTCAATCAGACGGATTGGGCCCATATAAACTGCAATACAGGCTACCGCTGATTGTTGATCCAGGGTGCCGGTAATGGGCAGTAAGGTTTGGGGATCTGCTATTTCAAAATATTCGAGTTCCATCTCAGGATTTGAATTGATGCTCTTCTGTACCCACGCTTTAACCTCTTCAACCCGCCTATGTTTTATTATTTGTGCAACCTCTTTGAGGGTAGTGAATATATGAGGGGCCTGTCGGCGCTGCGTATGGGTAAGACGCTTATTACGCGAACTCATAGCCAGACCATCGGCCTCACGTATGATAGGACAGGAGATTATTTCTACCGGTAAACCTTCCTGATTTACCAGGCTCTTGATAATGGCCAGTTGCTGAAAGTCTTTTTCCCCGAAATACGCTTTGTGGGGCTCAATAATATCAAAGAGTTTTTTCACTACTATGGCAACGCCATTAAAATGGCCTTCCCGAAATTTTCCTTCCATGACCTTGTCTAGCATTCCGAAGTCGTAAACTTTAGTTTCGGGTTGAGGGTACATTTCTTCAACGGAAGGGTAAAAGATAACATCGCAACCAATGGATAGAAGCATTCGGCTGTCTGCTTCGAGATCTCTGGGATATTTTTTCAGATCGAGTGGGTTATTAAATTGAATGGGATTGACAAAGATGCTGCAAACCATTAAATCGTTTTCGGCTGCAGCCTGCCGTGCCAGCATAAGATGACCCTGATGTAAGGCTCCCATGGTGGGCACGAAACCTATACTTTTCCCATTTTTTCTTGCCGAATAAGAAAATATTTTCATTTCCTTCAGGCTGCTGATTATTTTCACTGCAAGCTCGATTAAAAGGTTGTTTTAAAATCCCTGTGGTGCATAATAGTATGACAAGAATATTTCATAAAAAGCGAAAGAGAACATTAAAAAACAGCATAAAAAACATACAACTCATTGTTTGTGAGGCATATAGTATGGTTTGCCCAAGGTTTCGAATAAGCCGGCAAAGCTAATAGAATAATTTGAATTATAGCCAAAAAAAACGTACCTTTGCATATTATTTTTACTAACAGTAACTAAAGCATATATGGAAAAACCAAAAGTTCTTTTTGTTCAGCAGGAAATAGTCCCATATTTGAAAGAAACCTATAAAGGCCAAATTGGAAGGCAACTTCCCCAGGGAATCCAGGATAGAGGCAAAGAAATCCGAACTTTCATGCCCCGTTTTGGAAGCATCAACGAGAGAAGAAACCAGTTGCATGAAGTAATCCGACTTTCAGGGATGAACCTGGTGATCAATGATACCGATCACCCTTTGATAATAAAGGTAGCCTCCATTCAATCAGCACGTATGCAGATCTATTTCATCGACAACGATGATTTTTTCAAGCGTAAATTTACCGTAACAGACAAAGCCGGCAAGATGTTTCCCGATAACGATGAAAGAAGCATCTTCTTTACTCGTGGCGTAATAGAAACCGTTAAAAAACTCAGTTGGGCACCTAGTCTGGTGCATTGCAATGGCTGGTTTACCGCCTTAATGCCTGCTTATGTAAAAATTGCCCTAAAAGATTCAGGAATGTTTTCCGATACCAAAGTCATTTATTCTATTTACGATGATGATTTTGAAGGCAGCCTTAATGAGAATATTGCCAAAAAATTCAAAACACAGGGTGTTGGGGAAGAATTTACCCCTAAATTAAAAGATCCTTCCTTTGTTAACCTGAGTAAAACGGCTATTGACTTCTCCGACGGAATAATTTTCGGAAGCGAAAAAATAAACCCCGAGTTAGAAGCCTATGTGCGTGAATCCGGGAAACCTCTGTTGGAATATCAACAGCCCGAAAAGTATATGGATGCCTACAATGAATTCTATGATGAAATTATTGTCAATGAATCTATACTCACTCAAT